>CALRZK010000115.1:0-7874 GCA_943372615.1 Bradyrhizobium ivorense
AAACATCTGCGCTTTGCTCTTTGCCTGCGGGAACAGACGAGTGGCCATCTCCAATGGGCAGCCTTCGGCGGGCAACGCCTCGCGCGGCAACGTGGAAGATAGGCCCCGGATTGAAACCAGCGCGATCTGTTGGTCGGCTAGGTCAGGCCCGGTCGGATTGCCGACAGCGAAAGCGTGTTCAACGCGACTAAAACCAAAGTGAGGAAGTAACCGAGTCTCGATGACGGCGATGTCTCTGACTCTGGCGAACACGATGACTGCCGCGAGGGAAGCCAGAGGGGGACGCGGCAGGAGGCGGTCAAGTTCGTTCGCGTCGGCAAAATCAGTTCTTAGTCGGCGAAGGTCGCGACTATCGCATCTGACTGCAATGAGGTTGAACGTTTGGGACGCTATTCCCTCGGAACGGATGACGGTGTCACCGTTCGTTGCTGTGGACACGGGCTGATGAGGTACCACGCTCGATACGTGGGGCGCTCGATTATCATCAGATGCGCCTGGGTTTTCGATACTGTGCGCATCGCCTTTATGAGCATTTTTCTCCGCCGAGCCAAATGCGTTGGAAAAAAGCCTAAGGGCAATGATCTCATCGCGCGTGTATCCCGGTTCTAGGCTCCGCAGTTTGCTAACCGTCAGATCGAAGTCGTCGTTGAGGACGTCGCGAAGCAGCACTATCTGATAGAGCTTCGATGGCTCCGGCACCAACAATGGTAAAATCTCAGAACGACGCAGCCAGTGGGCATTCTCTCCGATCTTTTTAATCATCGAGACCATCCCGTTAGGGCGAGAGAGCACCATGGCATCTCGACTCGAAATGGCACCTAGTTCGGCTAACCGCTTCAGAAACTGCTGCCGTTGTTCAGCCTCCCTAAAGCGAGATAGGCTGATGCTCAGTGCTTCAGCGAAATCGAGGTAGGCAGCCATAGACTTTCCGTGGAGAGCTGCCACGCGCTCCGCGGCATCCTGCGGATTATCGATGCTGATGTCGGTGGCTGGAATGTTCGTGACGATTTGTGCGGGAGGTGCAATGTCGATTGCAGCGACATTTGACATATCAGCGCCCCTTCGCAACGGGAGCGACGCCTGAAAGGATCAGAGCGGCAATGTCACTTTCACGCCAGGCTGTAATGCCTGGACCTAACTTGATCGGCCGCGGAAAGCGGCCAGACTTCACACCTGCCCACCAAGTCGATCGGGATACAGGTATCGGACCTTTAGGCCCTAGGATTGTCGAAAGACGGCGTAGTTTCTCCGGTGAAACCTGATCCATAGCAACCTCATCGAATGTGATGAGGTTGAGTAGTTTGGGCGTGCTTCTCTTTAAAGGGAGTAATTAGCGGGATTTGGTTGCAGAAGTGGCTTCCTGAGTGTTTCTATAAGAGCCTCAATTTCTGTTTGAGTTCTGGCGATACGAAGATTTCGCTCTTCAAGAACCTCCCAGAATGCGTCGGGGTTGTTGTTTGAGGCTCTCTCCAACATGCCGTCGTCGAAAGGACCGATCCAATCTTCAATTCGCTTCAGTCTAGCCGCCGAGATACCTGAATGAGACGGTCCGCCAGCATAACGATCGCGATACGGTTCGACCGATGTGAGCTTCTCGATTGCCTTGTCTTCATCCCAGCGACCACGAAGATGCTCTCTCAGTATTTCGTCAAGATCGAATACGAGATGAATCTCATCGGACAAACCTGACCGGCGTGGTCGGCCGCGAGGAGGGGTGAACGCTCGGCAGAAGATTTCGAGCAATGTTCTCCAAAAGATGGCATCCGAACGATCAGGCTCAAGTCCTTTCACGATCTTAGGTTGGTCATCTGTGTTATATTGATTTTCAAGGCTTTGCGCGTCTCGATTGTCTAGAGCTCGCAGTTGAAGAAGAGTACGTACGTCATCGTTCGACGTGAAAACTCCGCCCAATCGCAGTTTGTGCAGTCCCAGTTTTCGAATGGTTTTGATCACGTAGAAATGCTGCTCGGAATGGGCGATCTTCACGTCGCGATCTTCAAGCGACTCCTCGAACGGGACGTCGAAAGCTGTTGCCCACGGATTGGCAGGATAGCCAGCCTCGACTCTCGTAGCGTGAGCGTTCTCGAACTGCATATACAGCTCACGAAAATTGGCGGACTGTTCGACCAATCGTGTTTGCAGGCTTTTTTCCGGCATGTTCACCCCCTATTCCGTACGAAGACATCCCAAGCGTTCATAAGCTCTCGCCGCTTCTCAAAAAGGTCACCCCGTCGATAAGCAGCCTCAGTCTTGTCTTTGATTGCATGAGCCAATGCCATTTCACAGACTTCGCGTGGGAAGTTGGTCGTCTCTGACGCCCAATCGCGGAACGCTGATCTGAAGCCGTGAGCGGTGAAGTCCGCCTTCATCCGCCGCAGCAGCATGAGGAAGACCATGTTCGACATCGGCTTGTCCGCAGAACGGCCTGGGAAAACGAGTAGATCACTTGTCCTGATGGCCTCAGCTGCCTTGATGATTGTCACAGCGCGATCAGAAAGCGGCACACGGTGCTCCCGATCGGCTTTCATCCGCTCAGCGGGAATCGTCCAAGTCGCTTGATCGAGGTCAAATTCGGACCACTGGGCTCCGATCACCTCGTTGGTTCGTGCAGCTGTCAGGATCAGAAACTCGAAAGCCAACCGCGCAAACTCGCTCGTTGCGACACCCTGCAGAGACTTAACGAACTTCGGCACCTGCGCGTAGGGAATGGCGTCGAAGTGGGCCTTCTTGTCATTCTGACGCGGCAGACCCTTCGCTACGCCATCGACCGGGTTGTCTCCGGTCCGATAGCCAGCGGCTTTCGCCCAATCCATCACCGTCGCGATCCGCTGCCGGACACGGCGGGCCGTCTCGGCCTTAGTCAGCCATATCGGCGTCAGCGCTTTTAGAACGTCGGCCGTCTCGACCCGGTCGATCCTCGTCTCGCCAAAGATCGGGAAAACGTAGGTTGTGAGGGTGTTGATCCACTGATCGGCGTGCTTGGCGTTCTTCCAGGCGCCTTTATGCTGTTCGAGGGTCAGCTTAGCTGCGTCGGCGAAAGTCGGGATGATCGCTTCCGCCTTGCGACGAAGCTCAAGCGGGTTGCCGCCCTCGCGTGCGACCTTCCTGTATTCTGCAGCTTTCTCCCTAGCCTCAGCCAAGGAAACCAGCCGGAGCCCGCCGAGGCCAATGTCTCGCCGACGGCCGTGAACAATGGTCCGAAGGACCCATCGTTTAGCCCCAGAGGGATCGACTATGAGATATAGTCCGTTCCCATCGGCATACCTTCCGGGGTCCTTGAGGCTGTTTACCCGGACGGTCGAAAGAGCCTTGTGAGGGTGTCCGCCATACTTCTTCATCCCACAATCCATACCACAAAAATATTGGGATAGAACAGGATCTGGTCGGACGAACTCGGATTTCAGAACCACCTAAGTTATTGAGATGTATTGGTTGATTGGATTGCCTTGGATTATGTCGGATAACAATCGGAAGGACTCTCTCTCCGCCAGTCAGACACCGACCGACGTCCGTTGGGCGGGCCATCTCGGGGCTACAATCCGTGAACGAGCAGCCCAACCTTGCCGAGCTTGATCGGCTGCGCGCCCGTATCCAGGCGTTGCGCGCCAAGACCGTCAACAATGGCTGCACCGAGGACGAGGCGCTATCTGCCGCCGCCAAGGTTGCCGAGCTGCTGGACCGCTATGATCTGTCGCTGACCGACGTGGAACTGCGCGCGGCGCCGTGCGAACGGCGCGCATTTGAGACTCATCGGAAGAAGAGAATCCCGCTCGACGATTGCATCGGTGCCATCGCGAATTTCTGTGACTGCAAGGTCTGGCGCGAGAAGAATGTTGCTGGCGAGAGCAGTTACATCTTCTTCGGCCTTCGCTCGGATGTCGAGGTCGCACATTACTTGACCGAGTTGATCGATAGCGCGGTGCGTGCAGAGCTTGGGCGTTTCAAGACGTCAGCCGATTATCGCCAGTTCAGGCATCAGGAGCGGCATTTGGCCAATGCCTCCTTCGCCTTGGGAATGGTCGCATCGATCGCCGACAAGCTGACGGCGATGAAGGCCAGCCGCGATCAGGTCAATCACAGCACCGGCCGTGGGCTGGTGGTTCTCAAAACCTCGGTGGTCGATGCCGAGTTCGACAAGCTGGACTTGAAGCTGCGGACCCAGCACGGCAAGAGCCGGATGGTGTCCATGACGGCCTATGAAGCGGGGGGCGTTGCCGGCGCGTCGCTGGCCATCATGCCTGGTATCAACAGCGGGTCGCCGCGGGGGCGCGGGAAGCCCGACTGATCTCGATCGACGTCGGATCATGTTTCAAATCAGTCGTCCCAGCGCAATCAACGCGCCGGCATGATCGTGCCTTCCACGTCGCCGAAGCCGACGCGGTAGCCGTCGCCCTGGCACCAGCCGCGCATCGCCAGCGTGTCGCCGTCTTCCAGGAAGGAACGCTTGCTGCCATCTGGCATTTCCACGGGCTCCGTGCCGTTCCAGGAGATCTCCAGCAGGCTGCCGCGCTGGTCCTTTTCGGGGCCGCTGATGGTGCCGGAGCCGAGCAGGTCGCCGACACTGATGGCGCAGCCATTGGAGGCCTGATGAACGAGCTGCTGCACCGAGGACCAGTACATCAGTTTTGAATTGGTGGTCGAAATCCGCACCGGCTGCGATGTGCCGGCGGCGACGAGATCGACTTCGAGATGCAGGTCGTAATTATTGGCGCCGCGCTGTTGCAGATAAGGCAGTGGCGCCGGTTCCTGCGCGGGCCCGTGCACGCGGAACGGCTCCAGCGCCTCGCGCGTCACGATCCATGGGCTGATGGATGTGGCAAAGCTCTTGCCGAGGAACGGCCCGAGCGGGACATACTCCCATTGCTGGATGTCGCGGGCGCTCCAGTCGTTCAGCAGCGTGAATCCGAAGATGCTCTCTTCCGCCTGAGCCTCATCGAGCATGCCGCCCATGGGCGAGGCCTGGCCGATCACGACGCCCAGTTCGAGCTCGAAATCGAGCCGCTTGCACGGGCCGAAGGATGGTGCGTCCACATTCGGCGGCTTCAGCTGGCCGCGCGGGCGCGGCACCTTGGTGCCGCTGACCACCACGGTCTAGGCGCGGCCGTTATAGCCTATCGGCATATGCAGCCAGTTCGGCTGCAGCGCATTGTCCTTGCCGCGAAACATCACGCCGACATTGGTGGCGTGTTCTTTCGATGAGTAGAAATCGGCAAAACCCGCAACGACAAGCGGCAAATGCATCGTCACGTGTTTGCGCGACAGCAGCGCGCGCTGGCGCAAGGCGGCGTTATCGCGCAGCTCTGCGTGATCATGACGCAGCAGCGCGCTGATGCGTGCGCGCGTCGTCGACCAGACTTTTGCGCCAAGCGCCATGAAGGCATTGATCGACGATTGCGCGAAAACGCCCTTGGCGCCGCCGAGATCAAGCAATCCCTCGGCTTCGATGGCCGCGAGATCCAGCACGTTGTCGCCGATAGCGACACCGATGCGTGGCGATGTGCCTGCTGTCGAGAACACACCATAAGGCAGGTTCTGGATTGGAAAATCCGACGCCGGATCTACGTCGATGAAGGAGCGGAGCGCGGGATCGTTGGGATGCATGGGATGTCCGGGCGGTTGGTATCTCATTCGGCGTCGGGCTGGCGGCCCGGCTCGGCGGCGGCGAATGCCTCGAGCTTGGTGGCCGCCGCGTCGATGGCGCGAATGCGGGGATAGGGGGCGAGATCGAGGCCGAAGCGGCGCGCATTGAACACTTGCGGCACGATGCAGATATCGGCGAGCGTCGGCTGATCGCCGAAGGCGAAAGGCGCCGCGTCGAGTTCGGTCAGGCGCGCCTCGATGGCGTCGAAGCCGGTGGCGATCCAGTGCTGCGACCATGCGGTGCGGGCGGCATCATCGACGCCCATCTCAATGAGGCGATTGAGCACGCGCAGATTGCCGATGGGATGAATGTCGCAGCACACCACCTGCGCCATCTCGCGCGCGATGGCGCGTGCGGCGGCGCCCTTGGGCAGAAGCGGCGGCGCGGGATGGGTCTCGTCGAGATATTCGATGATCGCGAGTGATTGCGCCAGATGCAGGTCGCCCGCGACGAAGTATGGCACGAGGCCGGCCGGATTGATCTTGCGATAGGCCGGCTGGGTCTGCTCGCCCTTGCGCAGATGCACATAGCGTGGATCCGTGCCGAGCCCTTTCAAGCCCAGCGCGATGCGAACGCGATAAGCGGCGGTGGAGCGGAAATAGCCGTAGAGGATGGCGTCAGGCTGCGTGCTCATGTCGCCTCACGGTTTGCCGGGATCGAAACGCTTTTCGAGCCCGTTCCAGCAATCGGCATAGTCGCTCTGCAGGGCCGGGGTCGTCGCCGCATATTCGGTGACCCGCTGCGGGAAACGCGTCTCGAACATGAAGGCCATGGTGCCGGTGAGCTTGACCGGCTTCAACTCACCATTGCTGGCATGGTCGAAAGCCTCGCGGTCCGGCCCGTGTGGCAGCATCATGTTGTGCAGGCTGATGCCGCCAGGGACAAAGCCCTGCGGCTTGGCGTCATAGACGCCGTAGATCAGGCCCATGAATTCCGACATGATGTTCATGTGATACCACGGCGGGCGGAACGTGTTTTCACCGACCATCCAGCGCTCGGGGAAGATCACGAAGTCGATATTCGCGGTGCCCGCCGTTTCCGATGGCGAGGTGAGCACCGTGAAGATCGATGGATCGGGATGATCGAAGCCGATGGCGCCGATCGGTGAGAAGCTGCGCAGGTCGTATTTGTAAGGCGCGTAATTGCCGTGCCACGCGACCACATCGATGGGCGAGTGGCCGAGCTTGGTTACATAGAGTTCGCCACCCCATTTCACATAGAGCTCGGTCGGCGTGTCCTTGTCTTCATAGGAGGCGACCGGGGTGAGGAAGTCGCGGGCATTGGCGAGACAGTTGGCACCGATCGGGCCGCGCTCCGGCAGCGTGAAGGCGCCACCGTAGTTTTCGCAGAGATAGCCGCGCGCCGGACCATCCGGCAGTTCGACGCGAAACTTGACGCCGCGGGGGATCACCACGATCTCGCCGGGCTCGGCATCGATGCGGCCGAATTCGGTGACGATCAGCAGCCGGCCCTGCTGCAGCACGAACATCAGCTCGCCATCGGCATTGTAGAAATTCTGATCCACCATGGATGCGGTGATCAGATAGACATGCGCGGCCATGCCCGCCTGCGCGCCGGCATCGCCCGCAGTGGTCATGGTGTGGATGCCCTGAACGAAAGTCATTGCCTCGCTTGGCATCGGCAGTGGATCCCAGCGCAGTTGCGCGATGGGCAGGTCGTTCTCATGACACGGCGCGGTGCGCCAATGCTGGCGATCGACCTTGGTGAAGCGCCCGGAATGCTTCACCGACGGCCGGATGCGATAGAGCCAGGAGCGCTCATTGCTGCCGCGTGGCGCCGTGAAGGGCGAGCCGGAGAGCTGTTCGGCATAGAGGCCGTAAGCACAGCGCTGCGGCGAGTTGCGACCGATGGGGAGCGCGCCGGGCAGCGCCTCGGTCTCGAACGAATTGCCGAAGCCGGACATATAGCCCGGCGTCACTTGTCCGGTGGCGCGGTTGATCTTGTCTGGCGCGGTGTTGATGGTCATGGCTCAATCTCCCTGCAAAGCCGCCCACATCTCGCGGTCGCGCTTGTCGGTCCAGATCACGGGATCGTCGATGCCCGATGCCTCGTCATAGGCACGCGAGACATTGAAGGGCAGGCAGTGTTCGTAGATGGCGAAGCTGCCGAACTTCTTGTCCATGACGTCGCGCGTTGCCGCCATGCTTTCTTTCAGCGTACGGCCTTTGGCGACCGAGAGCTCGGCGGCGCCATAGAGTGACGTCACGAAATC
>CALRZK010000116.1:0-7841 GCA_943372615.1 Bradyrhizobium ivorense
CTCGCCGAACTTGGCAAGGTGTTTTTCCATCATTGTCAGGGGGCATACAAAACCCTGCCCGAAAAATATGTGTTTGTCGCGCCGCGTGGCATCGTCGGCTCGTTGATGGACCTGATCAACAATCCTTCGACCCTGCGAACCGCATTGATCTCCGGCTGGGACGAGCACTGCTCGAAGAGCATAACCCGGCGCGAGACGGTGGCGCTAACCCCAGAAATCAGAGCAGCGATCGACGGCTTTGATTTCTCGCGCGTTGAACATCTGACGGCTCCTATGCTGGTAAAGGACCAGGCTGCGGCACCAGCCTTGTCCAAGGTGCTTGGTCTGGTGCCGGATGAGGCGCCTACCGGCGACACGCCGCAGGCCATTCAGCCGGAAGAGGCCCACTATGTCGACCAACTCCGGCAAGTTTATGGGGAGGCCAGCGGCGGCACATTCACAACTGCCGACGACATCTTGGCGCACGCCGATCATGGCGAGCATTTCCGCGATCAACGAACGCGCTTTTTTGAAGCCGCCTCATTCAAGCGGTTTCACCGGGACAATACGGCTCCAGGCGCGATCGGGACCTTCGAGGAGGACGTCTATCACGGCGTCATGGAGGTGCACCGCGATCGACATGAGACGCTGCTCCGGCGCGTCGACGCGGTCATGAAGCACGCATCGATCCTGCCGGCGAGTTTGATCGGTCGCACAGTTCGTATCCCGGTCAAGCAGGGCATTTGCCATCACCTCGTGAACGAAGGGCGTCTAAAATGGGCGCCTTGAGCGGGAGCGATTTTGCAGGACCATTCAACTCTCCTCTCGAGGCTGGCATCAGAGCCGTCGTTGTGCTGGAGCATTTGCGGCCGGAAACACTGGACCTCGCCGAGATGGTCCTGTTCGACCATGTCGTCGTGCATACCGCTGATCTGGGTGGTCCCCCTAGCCTGCATCCGCAGGTCCCCGGCCGAAAGGGTGAGTTGCTGGTCCGGCGCAGATTGATCGAGGCGAGCCTGCATCTCATGCAGCGATGCCATCTCGTCGATCAGGAGAGCGCCGAGGAAGGCATCGTTTATCGCGCTTCCGAAGAGGCCGCGGCCTATGTCGAGCTGCTCGAAACGGATTACTCCGTGCAGATGAAGGTTTGTGCCCGTTGGCTTGCCGAGCAGGTGAAGACTCACAGCAAGGTACAGTTCAAGCGGCTGGTGCGGGAGCGGATCGGCGATTGGACCGAAGCGTTCCAGACAGGTCCAACATGAGCACTTCCAATCGCGCGCGCTTCGTCCTTCGCCGGCTTGCTATTACAGGGCCTGGAAAAAAGCTCGTCACCCTCATCTTCGGAGAGCACATCAACGTCGTTTGGGGCGCCTCGAACAGCGGCAAGTCCTATATCGTCAAGGCGCTCGACTTCATGTCGGGCGCCCAGACGCCCCTGCCACCGATCACCGAGGCCCAAGGCTACGACAAATGCTGGCTTGAGATCGAGCTTCCCGAAAGCGGCACTGTGACGCTGGAGCGGGCGATGAAGGGTGGAGATTTCGGTCTCCACCTCGGCTCGGTAGATCCGGCGGCGGCTGGTCGGCCCGATCGGACATTATCTTGGGATCATCGCGGCAAGGGCGAGAGCCTGTCGAGCTTCCTGCTCGGCGAACTCGGGGTCGGCACGAAGGAGATTGCTCGAACGCTGACGGGCGACAAGAACGCTTTCACCTTCCGCCACTATGCCGCCTTCGTTTACACCGAGGAAACGAACATGATGGGGGAATGGAGCCCCATCCGAATTTCAGACCGCAGCGGCGAGACTTTCGACAAGAACGTTCTGAAGTTCATCCTGACCGGGGTCGACGATTCCGCGATCGTCACTACGCAGAACCCTGACTCCCAGCGAACCGCGAATCTGGGCAAGGTCGAAATCATCGACGAAATGATTGCGGCGGCCGAACTGGAATGGGAGCGGGATTATCCCGACGATCCGGACCTGAACGATCAGGCCGAAAAGCAGACCGCAGCAATTCGCGGCCTCCAGCAGACGATGTCGGATCGCCAATCGCTCCTGGACGATCTTCGCCTGGATCGCCGGTCGAAAATGGAATCTCTCAGAGACGCACAGGAGCGGCGGACCGAAATATCGCTCTCGCTGCAACGCTTTGCTTTGCTCAAGAGCGTTTATGAAAGCGATCTGCAGCGACTGGCATCGCTCGAGGAAGGGGGTGCAGCTCTGCTGGCGGGCGCGCGCCGTCCCTGCCCTCTCTGCGGCGCGGATCCATCGCATCAGCTTCACGCACACGGTGTCGATGAGGTCGAGAAAACCCAAAGGGCGGTTCGGGCCGAGATGGCGAAGATCGCGTCGGAGCGAGCCGACCTTGCGAAGGCAACACGTTCTCTGGAGGCCGAACAGGAAGGATTGCTGAAACGCGCCGAGCGGCTATCAGGCGAGATCGAAGACATCGATCGTCAGCTCGACGAGGTGAAGCCGTTGGAAGTCGCCACGCGCCGCACCTATGAGGAGCTGGACACGGCCCGCTTCGTGACCAGGCAGGGCCTCGCCCTTCGACAGCGCATTGACGAGCTTCATCGCCGAAAGACGCAGCTTGAGGCGTTCAAACCGAAGTCCCTTCCCCGCGGCAGCGTGACATCCGGCATAGACGGTGTGATCGGACACGAATTTGCCACCACCGTGCAGACGGTGCTGCATGCTTGGCAGTTTCCGGGGCTGCCGACCGTCTCGTTCGACGATAAGACGCACGATATTCTCATTGATGGAAAAAGCCGTCGAGCTAACGGCAAGGGTGTCCGTGCATTGATGAACGCCGCCTTCAAAATCGGCGTCCTTATATACTGCCGGGAGAAGAAGCTTCCACATCCGGGAATTCTCGTTCTCGACAGTCCTCTACTTAGCTACCGCGATCCCCTCACCTCCAGGCATGGAGAGTTGGACGCTGACGAGAAGGAGGTGAAAAAAAGCGGGCTCAAGGAGCATTTCTATCGTTTCCTGCTGGAAAAGAAGGACATCGCCCAGTTCATCATCATCGAAAATGACGCTCCGCCGTTCGCGCTGGGCGACGGGTCTATCGTCACGTCTTTTTCCGGCTCGGCCGGCACCGGAGCACGCCGCGGCCTTTATTGAGAAGAAGCCGATCAGCCGCCCCGAGTATCTGTTTCAATCGCGTAGCTTCTGCATCTCCGTGTCGACGCAATGGTCAGCAGAGCCCGGAACTTCCTCGAGAGCGTTGGAGCACGACCATTGTTCGATTCCGCCCGCAACGAGTACCGGTCCGGTGATATTCCGGCGCCGTTTGGCCGCTTGGACCGCGAGGTCGATGAAATCGGAGACGTCCGCGCCTGGATAGCGAACGACATCATCGACCAAGGAAGGTTGCCCGCCAACAATCTTGATTTCTCTCTCATCGCGTGTCGCCCCAACCATGGGGACCTCGATGAGAGCAGTATATTGCAGGCCTGCAAGCTCGACCGTCATCGGGGTCAAAATCGCGTCCTGCTCATCAACGATCTTATCGTCCGACCATCGTGGAAAAAATAGATTGACGCCTGGGGTCGAGCCTAAGGCCAACAACTCGGCATGCTTTTCCACCCAATCGTAGAACGACGCCAGCCGCAACGGAGCTCGTGGGCGACGACCGGATCGGCCGATCGCCGAGCAGATTCTCCGCAATACCGATGCGACAGGGATCCAGTGGTGGAAGGGGCCTTCCTCGCTGGCCGCAGGCAGCATCATTTGCGTGTCTTTGAAATGAATGGTCAGCTTCTTTTGCGGTCGCGCCAGAATGGCGCCAACCTCGACGATTGAAACAGCCTCTTCCAGCTCGACATCGCGGTCGCCAGCATAGTCGAAGGTGATACCCGCCCACTCTTTCTCGAAGTCGAGAATGACTTCGAAGAATCGGTTCGCGAGCCGGATCTTCGAATGGCCATGATCGCCTATGAAAGGCGGCACGACAAAAACATCGACGGGAAGTGCGACCCAATCACCAACGTCTGACTCGAGCTCAATCGAGGCAGAAAAGAGCGCCGGCGCATCCATCTCGAGGATGGCATCGCGCAAGTAGAGCTGGTCATTGCTGAGCGGGATGCCGAAACGTCGGCGCTCGACGGTCAGGTGATTGATCTCAATCTCTCTCCTGCCACCGAGAAAGAGATCCCCGATCTTGTGGCGTGCATCCGCCCCTGGCACGAAGAACCGACCGACGATCGGCTCTTCATCAAACCCGCAGGTTTCCCGGTAGTGGACCTTTCTCGCCGCGTAATCGTTGGGCAGGCCCCCGATGATCTTGTACAAGGCATTTGCCAACCCTTCGCCATCGCGCCCGATTTCCGTAGCACGATCGATCGGGATCGGTGCCTTGATGTTGTGAATGTCTCGATTACCCTTGGCCTCAAGCTCGCGGACCCGGCGCAACGTGTCGGCGATGAGGGCTTCATCGACAGGCACGATCAAGCTGCGGAGCGAGCGCCGCCCCCCGCTGGAATAGAACAGGATTGCGATCGCCGCCGGCAGGTCAGAATCAACCAGATGCTTCAGCGCCGAAAGCTTGATCCGCGGGATCGCGGTTGCATGCTCAGTTGCCTTGACCTGAACGAGAAACTTCGGGAGAGCGTTCTGCTGATCAAGTGGACTATCCGTCGAACGCTCCGGATCGGCCTCAAGCATGAAGTCCCACCCGAGACGGTCTGGATCAGATCGCTGAACATGAAATCCCTCCGGCTCGCACCAGCTCGCGAATTCGTTCTGACCTCTGGTTCCTGACTCCGGTTTCATAAAAGTGCTTTCATAGCGACGCTGGCGGCGCCGACGCGCGAGATGGCGGGTACGCTAACGGTGCTATCGCTCAAGGCTGACCCGCAGGCGCCGGGCGCGCTCCTTGAAAGCCGCTTCCCCGCCTTCGAGAATATCGCAGACGACCTTTCGCATCTCCGAATCCTCCAGTCCGCCGGATTGATAGGTGATCGGAGGAAGTTGGCCCGGGCTGTGCGATCCTGCGGTCGCAACGATGATCTGGTCGGCATCCGTGTTGATGACCAAATTGGCGTTGTGGGTGACCATGATCACCTGACGCTTGCTCTTCGCTGCGACGAACAGGCTAACGAGTTCATCGAATATCGACTTTGGATCGAGGTTTTCCTCAGGCTGGTCGATGATCAGGGGACTATGATCGGTCTCGTCCAGCACTAGGTAGAGAAGAAGAAGCACAATCCCTCGCGAGCCAGGCGAGAGTTTCGTAATGTCGGTTCCTTCGTAGTCGATACTATAGAGGATCTGAACATGGTCGGTGCTGAAGAGCCACTTGGCGAAGCGCATCAGCCAATTCCGATATCCGACTTGATCGTTCGCCGGCACATTCGCAACAGCCAGAAGTTCGTCCTGCCATTCCTCGGTAAAGTGCTCGATGGCGTTGTCGATCGCTTGGATGTCTCCTGTCTCCCATGCCACCTTAAGATTGGCGTTGGCCCATTGTTCGAGCGACCCCTTTCCCTTGAAGTCGCCCGCCCGCCGGAGATCGAAAAGCTTTTCGCCCAAAGCAGCCCATTGCTTGACGTCGGCGCGCCGACGGGCCGAGAAGGATAGCTTCTGCAGGGTTCCTGGCGCATCCTGGAGTCGATCGACCAGCGGTCGGTACAAATCGCGCAGGACCTGTTCCTCGGCAATGATCGACTCGAACACGCGGAGATAGGTGTCGCGTCGGCGCTTGCTGAAATCTGCCATGCGCTCCGCAGCCCCTTCGCAATCGGCGAGCGTTGCGCGCGTTGCCTCGATCTGGGCGTTCTCTTCGGCAATCCGCTTGACCAGACCCGCAAATTTCTTGGCGGTCTCGGTGTCAATATTGATCAGGGCCTGAAGCCGCGTCGACTCTGCATCGAGCGCGGCAAGCGCTGTCTTTTCCGGATCGGCATCGTCGGCAAGATAGGACCGATTTGGGTCGGTGAAAGGCGACGGCGGTGTCCCGCGCCAGCTCGCCGCGTTTTTTCGTGCAGTCTCTAGTTTTGCGGAGAGTGCAGCGTCGACATCGCCATGATACTCGAGCAGGAATGCCTGCCAATCCACATCTTCCAATCGCGCGGCAACAAAGCTCGCCTTGGTCTGCCGAAGAGCCTCCGGCGCCTTGTTCTGACGAAACGCCCGAACCTCATCTTGAAGGGAGAGCAGCCAGTTTTCCTGGCCAACGAAGAACCGGACATAGGAACGGACCTTTTCGGCGGCGTTCGCGACGACGCTTAGCCGATCGGCCCGCGCTTCCGAGCCCTTCACGATCAGCTTGTCACGGTCCGCCTCTAAGCCTTTTACGACCTGCTCTTTCTGAGCGATCTGCTGCTTGAGTCCCGCGATCAGCCGCCGCTTCTCCCGCTCCTGCCCGATGTTATCTGAGAGGGTGCCAATCGCCTCTTCTTCACGCTCGCGCGCGAGGCGATGCCGGCTGGCGCGCAGATCCAGAAGCTGATCGAACCGAAACGTCCCGTCCTTCTCGGGATGCGCCTCGAAGATCACACGCTCGATTTCGCGCAGGAGCGCATCGGTCATCCCGTCGGCCGAGCAGAGTTCTTCGACAAATTTCTGCGAAAGATATCGCGCGCGAGGAAAGCGGCCATCGAGGCTGGCGTCATATTGGTAGTCGAGCAGTTGCCGCTCTGAAGGCTCGCCCGTACCCCAATCGAGACGAACGCCAACCCCGCTGAGGAGGTCACCTGCCCGAACCAGGAAGGAGGCCGAGCTGAGGTGTTCGGAAGCCGCATCACAGCCGGCCGCGATCGCGTCAGCAAGGGCCGTCTTGCCCGAGCCTCGCGCGCCGATAATGGCTACGAAGCCAGGATTGAGCTCAATGATCGGTGTTGCCGCCCAGGACGCGTCCTGGAATTCAACCCGGGAGATAACCTGAGACGGGGTGGCACGCATCGGCGGCGCGGTACCGACGAAAGCGCGGCCGGCAGGATCGATAGCCGCCTGACGGAGCGAGTCAAAATGAGCGCCGCCCTTGATCCAGGAATAGCGATCTCCGTCAGGAACTCCGACCTTTTCCGTCTCATGGGCGTCGCTGCCGTGCAGACATGGCTTGAGAGCGCCATAACGTGCGCGGATCTCCTGCGGCGTCGCACTCGCCTTTCGTCCCAGCCAGAAATCCCGCTGACTTGCGCCACTGGCGAAAATCACGTGCGCGAACCGTTCGACCTCCTGCCGCTGGGCGCCTTCGGATTCACCGCGCATGCCCGACGTCCCGTCATGTTCACTACCGGCTACGGCCACAAGAATATTGGTTTTTGCCCAATCGATCGCCCGGTAGAGCTCAGCCAGTTGCTCGAAACTGACCTTGAACTGCGTCGCCCCACGCGCCAGTGCCGCTCGGCCGGAGAGAGTGGCATCGACCTTCGTCCCCAACCGCATCAGCTCATCTGGAGTGCAGGCGAAGCGGTCTCCAGAATACTCAAAGGTCAGCTGCGCAAGAAAGCGCTGGGTGGCGCCCACATGATCCGGATCCTCCGGATTGACGAGAAGATGGCAGTTTACCCAGTTGCCCTTGACTGTGCCAAAGGCCAGTCGCAGCTCGACATTCGGAAAAACGAGGTCGACGTCTGCAAGTCGCCCATCTCGACGCTTGGCCTCGCGGACACGCTCGTAGGTATCGAGCAGATAGTAGTCGGTCACGCCGAGTGCTCGGATTGCCGGCGTCGCCGCCTCGATCTTGGCGAGATATTGATCGAAGCTTTCCGTACCTTTGAACTGATCGTTGAGGACGGTACCGGGGGCATGAATATGCGGCTCCCAGCGAAGCCATCTCGAGCCTGATCTTCCCATTCTCCCCCCTCGGTTTTTATCGTTTCGACAAGGTCACAATCCGATCGCGTCACTG
>CALRZK010000117.1:0-7832 GCA_943372615.1 Bradyrhizobium ivorense
CGCAGCTGCCGAACGGCCTCGATAACCCCGAACAAACCTCCCGCGGCGCCGGCGTGAGCGTGCGACAGCATCCCGCCGTGGGTATTGATGGGGAGCTTTCCGTCGAACGCGGCATGTCCTTCTGCAAAATGCAGGCCCGCCTCGCCGCGCCCGCAGAGGCCGACTTCCTCTGCCTCGATGATCGGCACGATGCTGAAACAATCGTACAGTTCGGCGAAATCGACATCGTCCGGACTCACGCCCGCCATGTCATATGCGATCTTGCTCGACACGGAAGCACCGAACTCCGTCAGGCTGGGAGCGGCGATGAGATGCTCATGCGTGTGGTGCTCGCCAAGCCCGAACAGCCACGCCGGTGCCTTGCGTTGATCTTTCGCCAGATCCGGATGAGCAACGACGATCGCGCCGCCCGCGTCCGAGATCAGACAGCAGTCGAGTACGCCAAGCGGATCGGATATCCGCTTGGCAGCGAGCACGTCCGAGACCTCGATGGGTGTACGCATATGGGCATTCGGGTGTAGCGCCGCGTGTCTGCGCGACTGCACCGCGACTGCTGCCATCTGCTCGGAGGTGATGCCATATTCATGCATGTAGCGATTGGCGACAAGGCCGTAGAGCGAGGGGATGAAAGCTCCGTAGGGAGCCTCGAAATAGGGATGACCGACCGCGGCCAGTGCCGTGACCGCCTGATCGCGCGACAGACCGGTCGCTCTGTTCTCGCCGGCACAGATGAGAATGGCGCGTGCACGACCGGCCGCAATGGCGGCCGCCGCGTGCCCGATCATCGCCGCTGGCGACGCGCCCCCGACAACGATGGACGCGCACAGATTTGGTTTCAGGCCGAGATATTCAGCAAGGACCGATCCCAGCATGAAATACGGTTCGGTAAAGGAATAGGCCGTAAAAAGACCGTCGATATCCGCAGGGCGCAAACCGGCATCTTCGATGGCTCGCTTTGCCGCTTGTGCGTTCAAACCAAGGCCGGTCATGTGCGGTACTTTGCCGATCTCGGACTCGCCTACGCCGACAATCGCCGCGCTATTTCTGAGACTGTCCCCCATCTAACCGTTCCCAACCAATTCGAATTGCGGCATGACGCCGTCGACTCTTCGTTCGAAAGTCACGCGAACGGCATCGCCGATACGCCAGTTCAGGGCTCCGTCACCGACAAGATTGGTGATCATCCGCGGTCCCTCTTCGAGATCAATCAGGGCGAGCACGTAAGGCACCATGTCTTTGTACTCCGGCGATGGAGCACGCCGAACGACGGTCGCCGCATAGATCGTTCCGCGTCCGCTCGCGCGCGTCCACTCCGCCTGATCCGACCAGCAGACTGGACAGAGGTGGCGCGCCGGAAACCGAGCGGCTCCGCAGCCCTTACACTTTTGCAGGGCCAATTCCTCTTTCTCGGCGGACCGCCAATACTCCGCGGCATCCGCATTGGCGAAAGGCATAGGAAGTGCAGTCGCCCTCATTGACCGGACCTCCGGCGGCGCGCGTTCTTAACGAACGTTTCCTTTTCGGACGCGGCTTTGAAGTCCGGCGCGCGGCGCGCCGACAGCGCAGACAGCCCCTCCTGAAACGACTGGCTAGTGAAAACGAGTGATTGCCCAAGGTTCTCGAAGGCCATCATGTCGTCGAGGGAACTTTCGAATGTTCGCCCCATCAACCACTTCGCAAGACCGATGGCCTCGACTGGCCCGTCCGCGAGTTGATGCGCTCGCTTGATTCCTTCGATGTCGAGCTGCTCGTCTGCGAACACCGCCGCGGCGATACCGTTCTCGACTGCCTGACGTCCCGTCCACGTGGCATTCTCGAAGATGAATGTCTTTGCGCGCGCCATTCCGATTAGCCGTGGGAGATTGTACATCACTCCTATGTCGGGAAGGACGCCCAGACGAAAGAAACCGGCCATGAACCGGGCGCTCTCCGAGGCAAGAATGACGTCTCCCGTCAGCGCGAGTCCGAACCCTCCTCCGACAGCGAAGCCGTTGACACCGACGACGAGCGGCTTCCGGAGACGGATCATGGTCGTGAGCCACTGCGCGGTTCTATTGAATCGCGAGTGCGTGGACCATGGATCGATCTCGTTCTTGAGCATCGGGAGATCTCCACCGGCGCAGAAGGATCTGCCGCTTCCCGTCAGATACACGGCGCGGCAGTCGACGTCGGCATCAAGGTCCGCGAACACCGTCGCGACGGCCTCCCGCATCACCTGCGTCATCGAATTTCGATTCTCGTCGTTCGTGAGTCGAACGATGGCTACCGCGCCATCGCGCGTCACTGTTACTGGTTGCATGTCGTGCTCCGTGATGAGTTTATTTTGCGTCAGGCCGCGGAGTCGCCTTGAACTGGCGACCGCCATCCACGACGAGATCGGTCCCGTTCACATATCTGGCCGCAGGCGACACGAGATAGGCGACGGCGGCGGCAATCTCCTCGACCTCGCCGAAGCGACCGACCGGAACGCGAGCGAGTTCGGCTGCAGCACGATCGGTGTCTTCATGAATCCGCTTCGTGCCTTCCGTATCGGCGATCGGCCCTGGAGCCACCGTGTTCGAAATGATGTTCTTCGGAGCCCATTCGATCGCCAGCGTCCGCATCAGCGACTGGATACCGGCCTTCGCAGCGGCGGCCGGCGCACAGCCCGGCCATCCACCCCATGCATAGGCCGTGATAATGCTGACGATCCGTCCCACATGAGGCGATTTCGACAGGTGCGGAAAGGCGGCATGACAGCAATTGAACGTGCCGTTCAGATCGATATCGACAACGGTGCGCCAACCGTTTGGAGACAGATCTTCGGTGGGACAGGCGAAATTGCCGGCTGCGTTGTTGACAAGGATATCGAGGCCGCCAAATTTCTCGACCGACTGATCGACAGCTCGCTTGACCGAGCCATGATCCCGAACATCGCAAACGATACCAAGTGCGCGGACACCGGCCTCCGACAATTCCGCGCACGCGTTGTCCAGAACCTCCTGCCGCCTGCTTGCGATCGTCACATTCGCGCCGAGCGCGCCGAGGGTTTTTGCGATGCCGAAGCCGATACCTGTTCCGCCCCCCGTGACGAAGGCTGACCTGCCCTCGAGTATTCCCAATCCGAAGATGGATGCGTTCTTCTCGTTCATTGCCGCCCTGATCCTTTGTTTATGCCGGACATGGATTGCAAGGCACGTACCAATCGGAAAATCAGATACGGAGCGCCGACAAGATGGCTCTGCGGCAGCGAAGATGTCCTAGCGGCGGACATAATCGGATCTGCGTGTAGCTGGAGCGGACATCCGCCGCATCGCCGTCGCGTAGCGGATTGACGCCGGCCCGTGATCGGCAGTGGCATGCATCTTGCGGAATGAATGCGTCGACCGCCACGCTAAAGCGTGCGCGGATTCGGTGTGAGTTGCCAGCAAAGAGCAGAGAATGTGAAGATGGAAACGGCCAAGCCAAATGGTCCGCTGCACGGACTGAAGATCGTCGACCTGACTGCGGTTATCATGGGGCCTTATGCCATGCAGATCCTGTCCGACTTCGGCGCGGAGATTATCAAGGTCGAAGCGCCGGAAGGTGACATCATGCGGCATGTCGGCAAAAATGGTGACCGCGGCATGGGCCCCATCCACATAGCGCTCAACCGCGGCAAGCGATTGGTCGCCCTCGACCTCAAGACGTCGGCGGGCCGCGAAGCACTGAGGAAGATCGTCGCCGGCGCGGACGCCTTTGTCCACGCCATGCGGCCGCAAGCTATCCAACGACTGGGGCTCGACTACGAAAGCGTGCGCGCGTTCAATGAGAAGATCGTTTATTGCGGTGCCTACGGTTTCTCGCAGGATGGTCCCTATCGGGACGATCCGGCTTACGACGACATGATCCAGGGCCTGTGCGGAATCGCCGATCTGGGCTCGAAGCTCGCGGGCGAACCACGCTTTTTTCCAACCGTCATCGCCGACAAAGTCTGCGGACTGACGCTTGCCCACTCGCTTCTCGCTGCGCTGATCGGACGTGAACGCACGGGTACAGGTCAGAAGATCGAGGTCCCTATGTTCGAGACCATGGTCTCGTTTCTCCTCGTTGAACATCTTGGCGACCGCACATTCGGCGAGAACGAGCCGCCAGGCTATGCGCGCGTACTCTCTCAATTGCGCAAGCCGCATCGCACGGCAGACGGCTATGTCTGCGCATTGCCGTACAACGACAAGAACTGGCGCGACTTCTTCAGAATAGTCGATCGCCCCGATCTGCTGACCGATCCAAGGTTTGCAAGCCAGAACGCGCGCAGCCAGAATTATGAGGTTCTGTACACGCTTCTGGGATCCTTGCTAGCCGAACGGCCGACCGATTACTGGCTAACTCACCTCCGGGCCGCGAGCATCCCCGTAGCCCCGATACTCGGACTGGCTGACCTGATCGACGATCCGCATCTGCGCGCAGTCGAAATGTTCAAAACCGTCGAGCACCCGAGCGAAGGCAGGATCATGGCGGTGCGTTCTCCTATCCAGTTTTCGGCAACCCCGACCCGCATCGGGAAGCCGGCAGGCCCTGTCGGTGCTGACACACGGGCCGTCCTGCTCGATCACGGCTATACCGAGCGCGAGATCGATGTGCTGGCAACGGAAGGCGCCGTGCGGATCGCATGACGCCCTCCTTCGGCGCGAAACATTCAGTCAAGTTTCGCGCCGGACTGCCGAACAGCTTCCTTCCATCGCACGCTCTCTTCCTTCGCGATCGTCGACATGCGCGCACCGTCAATCGTCTGCGGGCGAATGCCCAAAGTGTCAAAGCGCTCCAGAAGTTTCGGGTCCTTCATCGCGGTCTGCACGGAGGCATAGATGCGCGCGATCAGATCGTCCGGTGTCGAGGCGGGCACCACGATGCCATACCAGGCCTCGTTCGTAATCGCGCCGAAGCCCTGCTCTACGGCGGTCGGAACATCCGGAAGCTGTTTCACCCTCTCGGACGACGTGACGGCAACGAGTTTTATTGCCCCCTTCGCTTGTTGTGCGATCATCGCCGGGATGCCATCGATCAGGACATCGACCTCACCCGCCATCAGGGCCTGCAAAGCTGGACCATTCCCGCGATAGGGCACATGGATTGATTTCACACCGGCATCGGTCTTCAGCAGCTCGCTCATCAGATGCCCCGTCGTCCCGACGCCCGGTGACGCCGTCCGCACGTCGGAGCGCTTCTTCATCAGATCGACAAGTTGCTTCAGGTCGGAGATGTTCAGGCGCGGATTGACTGCGACACCGCTCGGCATAAGGCCGACGATGCCGACCATCTTGAAATCCTTGTCCGGGTCGAAGCCGGTGGAGGCGTACAGCCATCTGTTGATTGACAGGATGCCCGGCGTGACGACGAGCAAGGTTTGCCCGTCACCGGCCGCCTGAGCCGCCACCGCTGCTCCGACATTGCCCCCAGCGCCTGTCTTGTTCTCGACGACTACGGGAACACCGGTCGCATTCTTCAGCGCGTCTGCGAAGGCGCGACCGAGCAGGTCGGTCTGTCCGGCTGCGGGGAACGGCACGATCATTCGCAACGGACCGTTCGGCCAAGTTTGTGCATGCGCGGTCGTTGTTGCCACGACGAGCGTCGCTACCGTCATCAGCGATCTAAGGACCTTCATTTGCGTCTCTCCCTCTCGGTGCCCGCCTCTTCTTCGTGTCTGGCGGTCACCTCTTTGAGCAAGCGACATGCCAGCAAACCAAGGCGGGCGAACTGCGCCCGGTCTGTCCCGTAGGCCAGAGAATGTGTTCGCACGGAACACATGGTGTCTTCGCGGCATCCATTTCTGCTCAGATTCCCGCAGCGGGCTATCGGCGCACGCTGCGCGCTGACACGCAGCGCTTGCGGCACGCTCCTTGCTATCCAAGCGGAGAGACCGCGGCCTTTGAATGCAGCGCGTCATCGAACCGGGAGAGAGACATGAAAGTACCAAGGGCGGCAGCCGATTCCGACGTGCTGAGCGGGTGCGTCTTCATGACGATAGGAACGGCGGCGATCGTGGCCGGGCGCAATTATGAATTGGGCTCACTTTCGCGGATGGGACCAGGATTCTTCCCGCTCCTGCTGGGCGGACTTCTGTTCATCATCGGTGCGGTGATTGGCGGCAGGGGGTTGGCGTCTCCGCGCGCCACTTTTGCTGTAGAACGTTTTCTGCCGATCTTCGCCATCGCCGGTTCGCTTGTCGCCTTCGGCTTGACGATCCCCCGCTTCGGCTTCGCCGCCGCCATTGCAATCGCGTGTGCCATTGCAATGGCGGCCACAAACCGGTCGTCGGTCCTTGAGCGCGTGGTGCTGCCGATTGCGCTCTGCGTCTTCTGCTCGCTTGTCTTTATCCGCGGTATCGGTCTTGCCGTGCCGCTGTTCAAATGGTGAATGGATCATGCTCGACAATCTCTTGACGGGTCTGTCCATCGCGACGACGTTCTCCAATCTGGGTTTCGCGTTCGTTGGATGTCTTCTCGGCACGTTGATCGGTGTGCTGCCGGGTATCGGTCCTGTGGCCACGATGGCCATGCTGCTACCAATCACATACGGCCTTACCCCAATCGCGGCACTCATTATGCTGGCGGGCATCTATTACGGCTCGCAATATGGAGGCTCCACAACAGCGATCCTGCTGAACCTTCCCGGCGAATCCAGCTCGGTCGTGACCGCGTTGGATGGCCATGCGATGGCCCGGAAGGGCCGCGCCGGCACAGCCCTGGCCATCGCTGCGATCGGCTCATTCGTCGCCGGATGCGTCGGAACGCTCGCGCTCGCCGCGTTTGGTCCCCTGCTCGCCGGCGTCGCGCAACACTTCGGCGCGCCGGAATATTTCTCTCTGATGCTCTTCGGTCTGGTATGCGCGACGCTGTTGGCCTCGGGCGATTTCCTGAAGGCGGTGGCCATGGTCATCGTCGGCTTGCTGATGGGCATCGTCGGCACCGACGTCAACTCAGGTGCCTCACGCTTCACTTTCGGGGCCGCCAACCTCTCCGAAGGAATTGACTTTGTCGTGGTCGCGCTTGCGTTTTTCGGCCTGGCCGAAGTCATCGGCAATCTGATCAGGCAAGGCGACGAGCAGGCGTCGGTTAGCCGCGTCGGCAAACTGATGCCTACGCGCGCGGATTTGCGTCAGGCAACGCCAGCCATCTTGCGGGGGACAGTCCTGGGCAGCCTGCTTGGATTGCTCCCCGGCGGCGGTGCCGTTCTGAGTTCCTTCGCGTCCTACATGTTGGAGAAGCGGATCGCTGCGAATCCCAGCAGGTTCGGGCGCGGTGCGATCGAAGGCGTGGCCGGACCGGAATCGGCCAACAACGCCGGCGCTCAAACCTCGTTCATTCCCCTGCTGACCCTCGGCATTCCCTCCAATGCTGTGATGGCTCTCATGATGGGCGCGATGATGATCCAAGGAATCTCTCCGGGATCAGCTGTCATGACGACGAACCCGACGCTGTTCTGGGGAATGGTCGCGAGCATGTGGATCGGAAATCTGATGCTTCTGGTCATAAACCTGCCGCTCGTCGGCCTCTGGGTAAGGCTGTTGGCAGTGCCTTATCGGGTTCTTTTTCCCTGCATCGTCGTCTTCTGTTGCGTCGGTCTCTTCAGTCTCAATTACAGTCCGTTCGACATGTATCTGGCCGCAGGGTTGTCCGTCGCGGGATATATACTCGGCCGCCTCGGTTGCGAAGCAGCGCCGCTCATCCTCGGCTTCATTCTCGGCCCGTTGCTGGAAGAGAATATGCGCCGCTCTCTGCTTCTGTCACAAGGCGACGCCATGATTTTTCTGCAGAGGCCAATTAGCGCCGCCTTCCTGCTGATAAGTGTGATCCTCTGTTCGTTACTGTTGC
>CALRZK010000118.1:0-7825 GCA_943372615.1 Bradyrhizobium ivorense
TCTCCAGCGTGGTCGGCATTCTCTGGGTCGGCTCGCATGACGTGCTGATTGGCGAGATGACGCCGGGCCGGCTTGGTCAGTTCGTGCTCTATGCGGCCTTTGCCGCATCCAGCCTTGGCCAGCTCAGCGAAGTCTGGGGGGAAATCTCCTCAGCCTCTGGCGCTGCCGAGCGACTGTTTGAAATTCTCAATGTGAAGTCGGAAGTCGCGACGCCGGCCAAGCCGCGCGCATTGCCGGTGCCCGCGCGCGGCGACGTCGTGTTCGACAATGTCTCCTTCGCCTATCCCACCCGCCCAGGCGTTCTCTCTGCAGCAGGGGTCTCGCTCTCGGTAAAGGCTGGCGAGAAGGTCGCCATTGTCGGCCCCTCAGGTGCCGGCAAGAGCACGCTGTTTCATCTGTTGCTGCGCTTCTACGATCCGAAGACCGGCAGTATCTCCGTCGATGGCGTGCCGATCCGCGATGCCGATCCGCAGGATCTGCGCAAGCGCATTGCGTTGGTGCCGCAGGATTCCGTCGTCTTCGCCGCCACGGCGCGTGAGAACATCCGCTTCGGGCGTCCCGATGCGACGGATGCTGAGGTCGAGCGCGCTGCCGATCTCGCCCATGCCACCGAATTCCTGCGTCGCCTGCCCGGTGGGTTCGAGGCACAGCTCGGCGAGCGTGGTGTAACGCTCTCCGGTGGCCAGCGCCAGCGTATCGCCATCGCCCGCGCCATTCTGCGCGACGCACCGCTGCTGTTGCTGGATGAAGCCACCTCGGCACTCGATGCGGAATCGGAGACACTGGTGCAGACCGCGCTGGAAGAGCTGATGAAGCATCGCACCACGTTGGTGATCGCCCATCGTCTCGCCACCGTCCTGTCCTGCGACCGAATCCTCGTCATGGAGCACGGCCGCATCGTCGAACAGGGCACCCACGCCTCGCTAGTCGCGGCGAACGGGCTTTATGCAAGGCTGGCAAGGCTGCAGTTCGGGGTGTAGAGCGGTTAATCAAGCCTCAGGTGCGCACGAGATGAATGCCGTATCGTATGGATGATGACCTCGTCATTGCCGATTTCGTAGAATACGAGATATGGATAAGGCAATGTCGTCATCCGTCTGACAGTCGGATCCTCGGTCGGAGTTCCAATATTCGGGCTTTGTGTGAGCAATTCGACGACAAGCCGAATGCGTTGATGCACGCGCTTTGCGCCAGCCGGTGAATGTCCTGAAATATAGTCGAGAGTAGAGGTAAGGTCGTTGAGCGCACGCGGTGTAAACCGCAGTCTCATAACCCGTGCTTAGCCCAGACGGCGCGAACCTCTTCATCTGTCGCGAAAAGACCCTGAGCCGCTTGCGCCTTCGATTCTGCGATCGCCGCTCTTTCTTCGGCGGATAGCGGAATGGGGGCAGTCTGATCACTGGCAAGCTGGAGGACAATGCGTGCGATATCGTCCTGCGCATCTGCAGGAAGCGCGCGAGCGATCTCAAGAGCCTGATCGAGCAGCTTGGTCATGAATTGATCTTACTAGAATTGGGTATCGCCGAGAAGAGGCCCGGATGACGATCTCAGGCTGTCCAGACCATCATATCGACCGCGCGTCCTGACGAATTCATCTCTTCGCCCTTCTTCACAAACCCGTTGCGGACGTAAAACCTAATCGCCCGCGCATTGTCTGCATTCACCTTCAGCGTCACGCCTTCCGGCGAGAGCCGCTTGGCCTCATCCATCAGCCGCCTTGCGACATCGCTGCCCCAATGCGCGGGGCCGACCACGAGTTGGTCGAGATAGCCGGTCCCATCGATGGTGACGAAACCCACCATGGCGCCGTCCTGCTCGGCAACCACAATCTGCGCCACCGGGACCAATTCCGTGCGCCATCGCTCGCGCCACCAGTCCACGCGCTTGTCGAAATCGATCGAGGGGTAAGCGAGCTTCCAGGTCGCCAGCCACAGCGCGATCGAGGCATCTTCATCCTCGGCGCGATAGGGGCGTAGCGTGAATGTCGCTGTCACGACCTTCACCGCTCCGTCAACTTCAGCTCGATGCGGCGGTTGCGCTTGTAGGCCTCATCCGTCTGACCGGCATCGAGCGGCTGAAACTCCGCGAAACCCGCGGCAAGCAAGCGCTGCGGCGGCACGCCGAGCGACACCAGATACTGCACCACCGAGATCGCACGACCTGCCGACAGCTCCCAATTGGTCTTGAAAACGGGATTGTTGAGGATCGGCCGCGAGTCGGTATGGCCATCCACGCGCATCACCCAGTTGATTTCTTGCGGGATCTGCTTGTCGAGCTCGGTCAGTGCACTCGCCACCTTGTCCAATTCGGCGCGGCCCTCAGGCAACAGCTCCGCCTTGCCCGCATCGAAGAACACTTCCGACTGGAACACGAAACGATCGCCAACCACGCGGATATCCGGGCGGTTGCCGAGAATGGCACGCAGGCGGCCGAAGAATTCCGAGCGATAGCGCGACAGCTCCTGCACGCGCTGCGCCAGCGCGACGTTCAGGCGCTGGCCGAGATCGGCGATGCGGCCCTGGGATTCCTTGTCGCGCTTCTCGGACGCATCCAGCGCTTCTTCCAGCGCTGCGAGCTGGCGGCGCAATGCCGAGATCTGTTGGTTCAGTACCTCGACCTGCGCCAGCGCGCGCGATGACACCTGCTTCTCGGAATCCAGCGCCTTGTTGAGTTCGGTGTTGCGTCCTTGCGCATCGGCACCTGCGCCGGCGAGGCCGTCATACAGGCCTTTGACACGGTCACGGTCGGCCTGCACGGCGGCGAGGCCGGCGCGCAGCGATGTCAGTTGCTCATCCAGATCGAGCTTGCCGAGCTTCTCGAGCGAAAGCATATCGCTGAGCTGCGCCAGTTTGGCGTTGAGCTCGTCGATCGCCTTGTCCTTGCCGGTCACTTCCTGCGACAGGAAGAATTGCACCACAAGAAACACGGACAGCAGGAAGACGATGGACAGCACCAGCGTCGACAGGGCGTCGACGAAGCCCGGCCAGTAGTTCATCTCAGATGAGTTGCGGCGTCCTCGTGCGAGCGCCATAGGTTAGCTCTTCTCTGGCTGGCGCGCGATGTGCTCCAGCAGCTTCCTGATCTCTTTGCTCTGTTCGCCCTGGCCGTCCGCCCATTCGCGGATCATCTCCTGCTCGCTGCGCATGTGCGAGACGAGGCCCTGGATGGCGTCGGCGAGGTTGGCCATGGCGGTCGAGGTGCTGCGGCTGCCGCTGTCCTCGACGGAGCGGCGGAGGCGCTCGATAGCTTCCAGCAGATCCGGGGACGCACCAGCCGGCGCTGCGGCCGCAACAGGTGCGATCGCGGGCACGCCGGAATATTCCGTGACGGTGGATGCGAGCCAGTCTTCGAGGTCGGTATAGAAGCGGTTCTGTGCCTGGCTCGACTGCAGATCGAGGAAGCCAAGGATCAGCGAGCCGGCGAGGCCGAACAGCGAGGACGAAAACGAGATGCCCATGCCGCTGAGTGGGGCAGCGAGGCCTTCCTTCAGCGTGTCGAACAGCGATCCCGAATCGCCGCCGACCTTGAGCCCTTCGATCACCTTGCCCACCGAGCCGACCGTCTCGATCAGGCCCCAGAAGGTGCCGAGCAAGCCGAGAAACACCAGCAACCCGGTCATATAGCGCGAAATGTCGCGGGCCTCATCGAGGCGCGTGGCGATGGAATCGAGCAGATGCCGCATGGTCTGCTGCGAGATCGACATCCGGCCCGTTCGCTCGCCGCCGAGAATCGCAGCCATTGGTGCCAGCAATGTCGGACGGCGCTCCATCGCGAGGCCAGGATCGGAAATGCGGAAATTATTGACCCAGCGCACCTCGGGATAGAGCCGTATCACCTGGCGGAATGCCAGGATGATGCCGATCAACAGCACGCCGCCGATCAGTGCGTTGAGGCCGGGATTGGCAAGGAAAGCAGCAAAAATCTGCTTGTAGAGCACGGTGCCGATCAGCCCGCACAGCACCAGAAACACCAGCATGCGGACCAGGAAAATCCGCGGCGATGACAGTTTTGTCAGTTCGATCTCTATCGCGGAGCGGGAAGAGGGAGCTGTCGCCATGGGTGCTTCATCTACTTGGGAGGATCACGGTCGGGCGAGCAATATGGCACAGCCGGGCGACAAGAAAAGATCGGATAGTGCGGAATCGGCGACGTTGTCCGGAACTTCCGTGTGAAACCGTGCTTGATGACCCGCGTATTTGTAAAAGACCTTTGTGTTGAGCCATTTACGGGGCCCCGAATGACGATTGTATACTTGCAGGCGCTGCTGATGATCGCGGTGGCGCTGTCGGCGCTGATGGCTGTTGCCTGGGTGGTGCAGCAACGCAGCGGCAACTCCGGTTGGGTCGATACGATCTGGACATTCTCGCTCGGCCTCGTTGGCGCCGGCTCGGCGCTGTGGCCGATCGCCAATGCGTCGCCCAATGCGCGGCAATGGCTCGTTGCGGCACTGGTCGTCGTGTGGTCGGTGCGGCTGGGCTCGCACATCGCGGTGCGTACTGCGGGGATCACCGACGATCCCCGCTACGCCGCCTTCGCGAAAGAGTGGGGCGTCAACTCCCCGCGGAAAATGTTTGTGTTCCTGCAAAACCAGGCTTTCGGATCGATCCCGCTCGTGTTTGCGATCTTCATCGCATCGCGTTTCCCATCGGATGCATGGCGGCTGCAGGATTATCTTGGCGTGCTGATCCTGTTCATCGGCATCGCTGGCGAGGCGCTCGCAGACAGGCAGCTCAAAACTTTCCGCACAAATCCGGCCAACAAAGGCAACGTCTGCGACATCGGCCTGTGGCGCTGGTCGCGGCATCCGAATTATTTCTTCGAATGGTTCGGCTGGCTCGCTTATCCCGTCATCGCGCTGTCGGTCAATTATCCATGGAGCCTCGCCACGCTGCTGGCGCCGATCTTCATGTATTGGATCCTGCGTCACGTCACCGGCGTGCCGCCGCTGGAAGAGCAGATGCTGAAATCGCGCGGCGATGGCTATCGCGCCTATCAAGCGCGCACCAGCGTATTCTTCCCGCTGCCGCCGCGTCATCCGGGAGCCGCCGCATGAGTTTCGTGGCGCGCATGATCGAGACGGCCGAGCGCGTGCCGTTGCCCGATCTGGTGATCCGTACCGGCATCCAGCAGCTTTGCGCGCGCACCGCGCTGAAACTCGCCGAATGCGACGCGGAGACCGATGCTGCCTTTGCCCGCGAAATGGCCACGCGTGCCGTTGCCGAACATACGGACGCTGCGAATGCGCAGCATTACGAAGTCCCCGCTGAGTTCTTCGCGCTCGTACTGGGCCCCAACCGGAAATATTCGAGCTGCTTCTACAAGGACGGGGCAACGACACTACAAGAGGCCGAGGAAGAAGCACTACGACAGACGGTCGAACATGCCGATCTGCTGGATGGCCAGTCCATTCTCGAGCTCGGCTGTGGCTGGGGCTCGCTGTCGCTCTGGATGGCGCGGCAGTTTCCGAATGCATCGATCACGGCGGTGTCGAATTCCAACTCCCAGCGCGCTTACATCGAGTCTCAAGCGGCCGAACGCGGTCACACAAATCTGCATGTCGTGACCAGGGACATGAACGTCTTCCAGCCCGAGCAGACTTTCGATCGCATCGTGTCTGTCGAGATGTTCGAGCATATGATGAACTGGCGCGAGCTGATGACCCGGGTGAAATCATGGCTGGCCCCGGATGGCCGCTTCTTCATGCACATCTTCACCCATCGCTCCGGCACCTATCTGTTCGATCGCAGTGACAAGGAAGACTGGATCGCGCAGCATTTCTTCACCGGCGGTGTGATGCCGAGCCATTCGCTGATCCAGCAATATCGCGACATCTTCGCGGTCGAGAAGGAATGGGCCTGGAGCGGCACGCACTACGCGCGCACTGCGTCAGATTGGCTCATCAATTTCGATCGGCATCGCGATGCCATCGAACGCATCTTTAAACCGGTCTACGGACGCGACACGGCACTGTGGATGCGACGTTGGCGCTGGTTCTTTCTTGCGACACAGGGGCTGTTCGGATTCGCAGAAGGCAGCGAATGGGGCGTAAGTCACTACCGCATGTCCGCAGTTAACCGCACGGTAAGAGTTCCATGAGCGTCACGTTCGCGTGAACACCGAATGCGCATTTGTTTTCAAAGTGATAGAGTGTGTGGCAATGCGCCGCCACGATATGTGTTGCGCCGCAATAGGGTGGTTTTTATTTTGCCCGCATCACGTTCGATAAATCCGGCTGCACGTGAGAGGCGATCCTGACCTTCGTAGCCGTCGATGCTTGTTCGAATTGCAAATTGGGAAATCGAAATCGATGACGATCATCAATGCACGCGCTGCAGGCTTCGCGCTACTGCTGGCAGGGCTCGCGCCTGTGCTTGCAGGATGCAACGAACCGAAGGATGCGGTGGCAGCGGCGCCGGCAGCACCGGAGACCGAAGTGAGCGTCGTCACCGTCAAGCAGCAGGCGCGCGCCATCGTGCGCGAACTGCCGGGCCGTATCGCACCGACCCGTGTTGCCGACGTGCGTTCGCGTGTGTCCGGCATCATCATCGAGCGCGCTTTCCATCAGGGCACCGAGGTGAAGGCCGGCGATACGCTTTATCGGATTGATCCGAAGCCTTTCGAGGTTGAACTGCAGGCCGCCAAGGCGTCGCTCAACAAGGCTGAGGCCGCTTTCGACCTCGCCGCGATGCAGGCGAAGCGTATTTCCGGTCTGGCGCAACAGAAGGCCGTGTCGGAAGCCGAAGGCGAGCGCGCGATCGGCGCGGAGCGCCAGGCGCAGGCGGAAATCGCCGCGCGCAAGGCTGACGTGGCGCGTGCGCGCCTCAATCTCGACTACGCCACTATCCGCGCGCCCATTGATGGCATCGTTGGCGCCGCGCTGGTGACCGAAGGCACGCTGATTGCGCAGAACGACACCACCAATCTCGCCACCATCCAGCAGCTCGATCCGATCTATGCCGACTTCACCCAGTCGGTATCGGAACTGAACAATCTGCGCCGCTCGTTCGAGACCGGCGATCTCGAGCGTATCGCTCCCGATGCTGCCAAGGTGCGTCTGGTGTTTGACGACGGCTCGATCTATCCGCTGGTCGGCAAGCTGCTGTTCTCGGAAGCGAAGGTCGATACCTTCACCGGCCAGGTGACGTTGCGCGGCGAATTCCCCAATCCGAAGCGTGAACTGCTGCCAGGCATGTATGTCCGCGTGCAGATCGAGCAGGGCATCGATACCGATGCCATCGCGGTTCCGCAGCAGGCCGTTCAGCGCAATGGCGGCGGCGGCGCTGAAGTCTTCGTCGTGAAGAGCGACGGCCATGTCGCCGTGCAGGCGGTCAAGACCGGCGCTGTGCAGGATGGCCTGTGGTTCGTGATGGAAGGCCTGAAGGGCGGCGAGCAGATCGTTGTCGAGGGCTTCCAGAAATTCACCGCCGGTGACAAGGTGAAGACCGTCAAGTGGACAGACCCCAGCCTTGCGGCGAATTTTCCGGGTGAGCCCCAAAAGACAACGCAGGCGCGGCCCTGAGTAAGAGAACATGGCTAGATTTTTTATCGACAGGCCGATTTTCGCCTGGGTCGTCGCGCTTTTCACGTGTCTGTTCGGCGCGATCGCCATTCCGCTGCTGCCGATCGCCCAATATCCGATCTTCGCACCGCCGCTGATCTCGATCAGCGCCAGCTATCCGGGTGCGTCGCCTGAAAATCTCTACAACAGCGTCACGCGTTTGATCGAGGAAGAGCTGAACGGCACGCCTGGCCTGCTGTTCTTCGAATCGACCAGCGACTCCCTTGGCTCCGTTGAAATTCTCGCCAGCTTTGAGCCTGGTACTGA
>CALRZK010000119.1:0-7808 GCA_943372615.1 Bradyrhizobium ivorense
TTTCGAGGATGGCGCCGGTTTCTTCCGCGATGGGAATGAAGAGGGCCGGTGACACCGCGCCGCGTGTCGGGTGGGTCCAGCGCAGCAAGGCCTCGAAGCCGACAACGGTGCCGTGTTGCACGCCTTCCTGCGGCTGGTACACGAGTTTGACCTGGCCGCCGGAAACGGCATGGCGGAGGTCGTGCTCGAGCATGCGGCGGTCGCGGACGGCGTCGCCCATGCCGGTCTCGTAGAACCGATAGATGGAGCGGCCGTCGGTCTTGGCGCGATAGAGCGCGGTGTCCGCATGAGCCAGTAATGCCTCGCGATCGCCGGCATCGTCCGGATACATGGCAATGCCGATGCTGGTGGAGACGCTGCCAAGTTCGGAAGCATCGTCACGTGCCCTCAGCGTTTCCAGCACCCGTCGCGCCATCGCTTCTGCCGCAGCCGGACCGCGCAGATTGGTCATCAGGATCGCGAATTCGTCGCCGCCGAGGCGTGCCATGAGCTGCTCTTCGCCGAGCAATGCGCTCACGCGCGTCGCGATCGTCTGCAACACCTTGTCGCCGGCGGCATGGCCGAACAGGTCGTTCACTTCCTTGAAACGATCGAGATCAAGGCAGAGTACGGCGTGCTGGCGGCCGGACCGCAGTGTTGCAATCTCTGCGTCGATACGATCGTGGAAGTGGCTGCGATTGGGCAGGCCGGTGAGTGGATCGTGATGGGCGAGGAAGCGGATATGCTGTTCAGCTTCCTTGCGTGCGCGCAGGTCGCGGACGGCGATCACCTGATGCGGCCGGCCGGCGAAATCGATCTGGCGCAGGATCAGTTCGACCGGAACGGTGCTGCCATTGCGGGTTCTTAAGCCGGCTTCGATCGGCTGGTTGGGTTTGGCCACCAGATCGCTGCGCGGTTGATCTTCGGGGAAACAGTCGTCGAGACGTTCGCCGATAAAGCTTTCCGTCGATGCGCAGGCGAGCGCCGCGAAACTGTTATTGACGGTGACGATCGTATCACCATCGCAAACGATCAGGCCTTCGATGGCGGCATTGGCGAGACCAAGCATACGATCTGCTTCCAGATCGGTGCGACGGCGATCGCGGATGTCGAGGGCGATGCCGGCAACGGCAAGGCCGATAATGGCGAAAGAGATCAATGCGACGCCGAGCGCCAGCCAGCCGGCGGGGACCGAGAGCGGCGAGACCGCAATAGTCGGATCTGGCACGATGGTGACGGCGCTCATCGCGGTGAAATGATGGCTGCAGATCGCCAGCGTCAGCAGCAAAGCGCCGCCGGTGCGCCACGAATGCGTGTTGCGATGCAAGCCGATCGGCAGCGCCAGCGCGCCGAGCGCGGCACCGACGACGATGGATGCGATCACCAAGGTGGCATCCCAATGCAGGGTGGCCTGCACCTCGAACGCTGCCATGCCGGTGTAATGCATCGCCGCGATACCGCCCGCGACAACGCTGCCGCCGATGGCGGGCCCGGCGCGGAAATTCGGGATCAGGGCGATGGCCAGGCCAGCGCCGACGAGCAGGATTGCAGCCACCAGTGAGATCGCGGTGAGCACGATATTGTAGCCGCTCGGAATGCCTGGCGAGAATGCCAGCATGGCAACGAAATGCGTGGCCCAGATCCCGAACCCCGTCGAGATCGCGGACACGCAGAGCCACAGATAGCGCATGTCGCTTTTGGCATCGCGCGCGTGGCGGAGCAGGGTGATGGCAGTGATCGATGCGATGGCGCAGATGATGGCTGCAAGGCCGACGAGACGAAGATCGTGGGCATTGGCGATGCAGTTATAGATGGTGAGCATGAAACGCGTACCGCAGGTGAAAAGTCCGAACCTGCACGCGACGCTAGATATAAGTATGTAAGGACACGTAAATACCTAAAGTAAGCTATTCGGCGTGGCCGTTAGTCCTTTCTCATCCAGCGGTAAATCGAAGCAGATCAAGGGGTGTTTCGGCAGACCTCTGCGTGTGTCGTCGTATCCATCTCATCCTCGCGGGCAAAACCGGTAACGTGTTATCAACCGTGTCCGCCATCTCGCCGTTGCAGCATCATCGCGCGGTCATCGATCGACGCGGCTGACCACATCCATTAGCTCGGCAATCTTGCGGCGCTGGTCGTCCTTGTCGCCGGAAGAAATCGCGTGCTCGACGCAATGCGCGACATGATCGCGCAGGATTTCTTCCTCCACGCGCCGCAACGCTGCACGGGCAGCCGCGATCTGCGTGACCACATCAATGCAATAGCGATCATCCTCGACCATACCGGCCAGGCCGCGCACCTGGCCCTCGATCCGTTTGAGGCGTTTTAAACAGGACGTCTTGATCTCTTGGCGCATGCGGCTCATATACCCCCGTAGGGTATCTGTTTCAAGAGGCGAAGACGTGACCGAAACGACGCATGCACACGCCCAAGCACATGATCATGGCGGGCACGACCACAAACACGGTTCCTGCTGCTCGCACGGGGATCACGCGCCGCCACCCGCTGCACCGGAGAAGGTGCTCGATGTCGTCTGCGGCATGACGGTCGATCCTGCCACGGCCAAGCAGCGCTTTTCCTATAAGGGTCAGGAGTATTTCTTCTGCGGTGCGCGCTGCCGCGAGCGTTTCTCCGCCGATCCGGAAAGCTTTTTGCGGCCGCGCGAGCCGGCGCCGCCGATGCCGGCAGGCACGATCTATATCTGCCCGATGGACCCGGAGATCCGCCAGGAAGGGCCGGGCACATGCCCGATCTGCGGCATGGCGCTCGAGCCGGAAACCGTCTCGCTCGATGACGGTCCCGATCCCGAACTGATCGACATGACATGGCGCTTCTGGATCGCGCTGGCGCTCACATTGCCCGTGTTCGTGCTGGAAATGGGCAGCCATCTCGGCTTGATGCAGCTGGTGCCGCAGGCCACATCGAACTGGATTTCATTCGCGCTGGCGACGCCAGTGGTGCTGTGGGCCGGCACACCGTTCTTCGTGCGCGGCTGGCGCTCTGTGGTGTCCGGCAATCTCAACATGTTCACGCTGATTGCCATGGGCACCGGCGTGGCGTGGATCTACAGCGTCGTCGCGACGCTGGCGCCGGATGTGTTTCCGGCGGCGTTCCGCGATCATCACGGCGCTGTCGCCGTCTACTTCGAGGCTGCGGCCGTCATCACCGTGCTGGTGTTGCTCGGCCAGGTCCTCGAATTGCGCGCACGCAATCAGACATCCGGCGCAATCCGTGCGTTGCTCGGTCTCGCGCCGAAGACGGCCCGCCGCATCGGCCCATCGGGCGACGAGGACATTTCAATCGATGACATCCATATCGGCGACGTGCTGCGCGTGCGGCCGGGTGAGAAGATCCCGGTCGATGGCGTGGTGCGCGACGGTCGCTCGTCCGTGGACGAGTCGATGGTCACCGGCGAATCCATGCCGGTCACCAAGCAGAAGGGCGATCGCGTCATCGGCGGCACGGTCAATCAGAGCGGCGGTCTCGTCTTCAAGGCCGACAAGGTCGGTCGCGATACGATGCTGTCGCGCATCGTCGACATGGTCGCCAAGGCGCAGCGCTCGCGTGCATCGATCCAGCGGCTGGCGGATCGCGTCGCCGGCTGGTTTGTGCCACTCGTGCTTGCGGCTGCGGTGATCGCATTCGCTGTCTGGGCGATGGTCGGGCCGGAGCCGCGCCTGACCTATGCATTGGTCGCTGCTGTTACCGTGCTGATCATTGCCTGCCCCTGCGCGCTTGGTCTGGCGACACCCATGTCGATCATGGTCGGTGTCGGCCGCGGTGCCCATGCAGGCATTCTGGTGCGCGATGCTGAGGCGCTGGAGCGGTTGGAGAGCATCGACACCATCGTGATCGACAAGACCGGCACGCTCACCGAAGGCAAGCCGACGCTGGTGGCCATCACGCCGGTCGAGGACATCGATGCAGCAACGCTGTTGCAGCTCGCCGCCAGTGTCGAACGCGCAAGCGAACACCCGTTGGCGCAGGCGATCGTTGTCGCTGCGAAACAGCGCGAACTCGTTTTGAAGGATGTAACGGACTTCGCGTCGCCCTCGGGCAAGGGCGCTTCAGGCGTGATCGAGGGCAAGCGTGTTGCGCTCGGCAATGCGATGCTGATGAACGAGCTTGGTGTCGATACCAGGCCCTGTGATGATGTTGCGGAAGCTGCCCGTCAGCAGGGTGCGACGGCGATCTTCGTGGCCATTGATCGTGCGGTTGCCGGTGTGATGGCGATCGCCGATCCGGTGAAGCCGTCTGCGGAACAGACGCTCGACAAGCTCCGCGCCGAAGGCCTGCGCGTCGTCATGCTGACAGGCGACAACGAGACAACGGCGCGGGCGGTGGCCAAAACACTTGGTATCGACGAGGTCGAGGCTGGCGTCTTGCCGGAGCGCAAGAGCGATGTGGTGACGCGCCTGAAGAGCGAGGGGCGTCGCGTCGCCATGGTCGGCGATGGCGTCAACGATGCGCCGGCACTCGCCGCAGCAGATGTCGGCATCGCCATGGGCACCGGCACGGATGTGGCGATCGAGAGCGCAGGCGTCACACTGCTCACTGGCGATCTCGCCGGGCTCTTGCGTGCGCGGCATCTGTCGCAGGCGACGATGCGCAACATCCGTCAGAACCTGACGTTTGCGTTTATCTACAATGCCGCCGGTGTGCCGATCGCGGCTGGTATTCTGTATCCGGTATTCGGCATCCTGCTGTCGCCGATGATCGGTGCTGCGGCGATGGCGCTGTCGTCGGTCAGTGTGATCGGCAATGCGCTGCGATTGGCGAAGGTGAAGCTGGACTAATCAATGCCACACACTCTCCCGTCATCCTGAGGTGCCGGCGCATAGCGCCGGCCTCGAAGGATGGGTGGCGTGCGCGTGGCCGCATCCTTCGAGGCTCGCCCTTCGGGCGAGCACCTCAGGATGACGATGGCGGAGTTTGCGGTGATCCCATACGCACAAAAAAAAGCCGGTCTCTTTCGAGCCCGGCTCTGAGGTATTGGCCTTTGAGAGGCCGACACAATCACCTTCCAAGAGGGATAACTGAGACCCGCACCACTGGAGGAGGGGGACAAATGCGCGATACGAGCCTCAGCGTTTGATTAGTATGATCCTCGCCGAGGCCCACCAGCAACGCATGACTTGTCATGTCTGACATGCCGTCAGCGTGGACATGCCTGCCTTGATAAAAAGCAGCCATATCCAGTTGCGGGTTACGACGGCCAGCGCTGCGCCTTGCTGACGATGAAGTCGCGGAACACCTGCACGCGGGCGACGGTCTTCAGCTCTTCCGGATAGACAAAATACGTGTCGAGTTGAATCGAGTCCGACTCGCTAAACAGCTGCACGAGGCGGTCGTTCTCTTCCACCAGATAGTCCGGCAATGCTGCGATGCCCAAGCCGGTCTGGCAGGCGCGCATCAGGCCCAGGATGTTGTTGACCTTGAAGTAAGCCTCGCGCGGACCGTTTCCGTTGCGGCCGGCATCGATCAGCCAGCTGCGGTTCTGCAGGTGCGGAGACACCTGCGCATCGCTGAGCATGATGATGCGGTGGCCGTCGAGTTCGTCGAGCGTACGCGGCGTGCCGAAATGCTTGATATATTCCGGCGAGCAATAGGCGTGAAAACCCATGGCGAACAGCTTGCGCTGGATCAGGTCCGGCTGGGTCGGCTTGCGGGTGCGGATCGCCACATCGGCTTCGCGCATCGAGAGGTCGAGTTCCTCGTCGGTGACGATCAGCGAAATGCGGATTTCCGGATAAAGCGCGGTGAATTCGCCGAGACGGGGGATCAGCCAGTTGATGCCGACGCCGGGGGTGGTGGTGACCTTGAGGTCGCCGCTCGGACGCTCGCGGCTGTCGGTGAGTTTTGCGCGGGCCGCCTGCAGCTGCATGAACACATCATGCGCGGTGCGGAACAGCAGGTCGCCCTGTTCGGTGAGGATCAGGCCGCGGGCGTGACGATGGAACAGCGAAACGGACAGTTCCTGCTCCAGTGCGCTCACCTGGCGGGACACTGCCGACTGAGACAGCCCGAGCTGCTCCCCTGCATGCGTGAAGCTTCCCGCTTCCGCCGCTGCGTGAAACACCTTCAGCTTATCCCAATCCATATCCGTAGATCCGTTGCGGGTTCGTGGCATTGATTATTCGGCGGCGATGCGGTCATGGGCATGCGCCGCGAGGAAACGCTCGGCTTCGAGCGCGGCCATGCAGCCCATGCCGGCAGCGGTGACCGCCTGGCGATAGGTTTCGTCAGCGACGTCGCCGGCGGCGAACACGCCGGGCACCGAGGTCGCGGTGGAATTGGCGGCGACTTCGACATAACCGGACGGCTTCAGCTTGAGCTGGCCCTTCACGAGTTCGGTCGCAGGCGCATGGCCGATGGCGATGAACACGCCGTCAGCGGGCACCTCGGTGGTTTCGCCGGTTTTGACATTCTTCAGGCGCACATGGGTGACCTTGGCCGGCCCCTGCGTGCCGCAGATCTCATCGATGGCGCTGTCCCACACCACCTTGATCTTCGGGTGCTTGAACAGGCGTTCCTGCAGGATGCGCTCGGCGCGGAAATGGTCGCGGCGGTGCACGATGGTGACCTGCGAGGCAAAATTGGTGAGGAACAGCGCTTCCTCGACCGCGGTATTGCCGCCGCCGACCACGACCACTTCCTTGCCGCGATAGAAGAAGCCGTCACAGGTGGCGCAGGCCGAGACGCCGCCGCCCTGGAAGGCGTCTTCCGACGGCAGGCCGAGCCAGCGCGCCTGGGCGCCGGTAGCGAGGATCACCGTGTCGGCGATGTAGACGTCGCCGGAGTCGCAGGTCATGCGGAACGGGCGTTGCGACAGATCGAGGTCGGACACCAGATCGGTAACGATCTTGGTGCCGACGTGATGCGCCTGCTTTTCCATCTGCTCCATCAGCCATGGGCCCTGAACCACATCCGCAAAACCCGGATAGTTCTCGACATCGGTGGTGATGGTGAGCTGGCCGCCGGGCTGGATGCCCTGGATCAGGATCGGCTCGAGCATGGCGCGGGCGGCATAAATGGCAGCCGTATAGCCAGCCGGACCCGAGCCGATGATGACGACTTTGGCATGAGTGGTGGCGGCCATGGTCAAGTCCCCTTCCGCAGGGCAGTTAAGTCAATGCTGGTGCGAAATGTGCCGGCGAAACGGTCGCAGCGGCGCGAAGTCGTTGAAAGGAATTCTAGAATATCTGGTGAGCTATGCAAGAATTGCAATTCGGACTCCCAGATTTTCCCCCGGAGACGCTTAATTTCCGCGATGCACGCGCAATAAAATTGCGCAGGTCGGCGATCGTAGGCTAAACAGAACGCCCCTACTTGTTCCGACTGCCAGCAGGACCCTGCGTGCCGAAAAGCCTCGACGACATCGACCTCAAGATCCTAGCCGAGATTCAGGCCGACGGCCGAATCACCAATGTGGAACTCGCCAAGCGGGTCGGCATCTCTCCGCCGCCCTGCCTGCGCCGGGTCCGGGCACTGGAAGAGGCTGGCTACATCCTGGGCTATCGCGGTCTGCTCGATCCGCGGAAGCTGGGTTTTGACGTCACGGTGTTCGCCTCGGTGCATCTGTCCAGCCAGGCCGATGCTGATCTCAAGGCTTTTGAAGACTTCGTCCGCAAGGAGCCCCTTGTGCGCGAATGCTGGATGTTGTCCGGCGAGATCGACTTCATCCTGAAATGCGTGGCGCCGGACATGGCGACGTTTCAGGTGTTCGTCGGCCAGCTGACGGCGGCGCCCCATGTACGCAATGTCAGGACGTCGCTGGTCCTGCACAATTCGAAATACGCTGCAGCCGTGCCGCTGGAATTGAAAGACGC
>CALRZK010000120.1:0-7782 GCA_943372615.1 Bradyrhizobium ivorense
TGAGCGCCAGCGCGATGGGCAGCTTAAGTTCGTTACCGACCCCCGGGATGTAGGTCCCGACAAGGTTCTCGAAGATGCCGACCAGGAAGCCGCCGATGACGGCGCCGAGCGGGCTCGACAGGCCGCCGACGACTGCAGCGGCGAAGCCGTAGATCAGCACGCCGCCCATCATGTTCGGTTCAAGGAACACGACGGGAGCGATCAGCATGCCTGCGATCGAACCGATCGCAGCCGCCATGCCCCAGCCCAGTGCAATCATCCACGAGGTGTTGATGCCGACGAGGCGGGCCGATTCAGGCATTACCGCCGCAGCGCGCATCGCCAGACCCACGCGGGTGTAGCGGAAGAACAGGAACAGCAGGATCAGCAGCACCAAAGTGACGCCGATCATGCCGGCCTGGTGCGTCGAGATCAGCTGGCTACCGAGGAAGGGAGCCGAACCGAACGGCGATGGGAACTGCTTGATGGTGAAATCCCAGGTCAGGCCTGCGACGCTGTTGATGATGGCGAACAGCGCGATGAAACCGGCCACATGGGTCAGCACCGGTGCCTTGGCGAGCGGCTTGAACAAAGCGCGCTCGATGATGACGCCGCCTGCAAAGGACAGGATCAGAACCAGGACGAAAGCGACCCAATAGGGCAAGCCCCATTGCATCAGCTGCCAGGCGATGAAGGTCGAGAACATCGCCATTTCGCCCTGGGCGAAGTTCAGGTGGTCGATGGCCTGGTAGATCATCACGACCGCGAGCGCCATACAGGCATAGATCGCGCCCGTGGCAATGCCAGCCAGGACTTGGTTGGTAAACAGCTCCATATTCGTTTCCCCTTCGAGAGGCTTCCCCCTCAATATCCCAGATAGGATTTACGGACGTCTTCGTTGTTCGCGATCTCGTCGGCAGTGCCGGACATCACGATGCGTCCTGTTTCGATCACATAGGCCTTGTCGGCGAGTTCGAGCGCGAGCTGTGCGTTCTGTTCGACGACCAGGATCGAGACCTTGTCCTCGCGGTTGATCTTGCCGAGGATCTTGAACAGATCCCGCACGATCAGCGGCGCCAGGCCGAAGGAGGGTTCGTCCAGCAGCATCAGGCGGGGACGCAGCATCAGCGCGCGGGCGACCGCGAGCATCTGCTGTTCGCCGCCGGACAGCGTGCCGGCCTGCTGGGTGTGGCGCTGCTTGAGCACCGGGAAGTGGTCATACATGCGCTCGATATCGCTATCGATCGCCTTGGTGTCCTTGCGGCTGATGGCACCGAGCTGCAGGTTCTCTTCCACCGTCATGGTGGTGAAGGTGCCGCGGCCCTGGGGCACATGGGCGATGCCGAGGCGAACGATGCTCTCGGTCGATTTGTTGTCGAGCTTCTTGCCTTCGAACTCGATCGAACCGGTGGAGCGCACCATGTTGCAGATCGCCCGCAGCGTGGTGGTCTTGCCCGCGCCATTGGCGCCGAGAAGCGTAGTAAGGCTGCCTTCCTTGAGATCGAATTCGAGGCCGTGCAGCGCCTGGACCTGGCCGTAATAGGCGCGCAGGTCCTTCACATGAAGCATCGTGCTCATGAATCCTTGTCCCCCAGATAGGCCTTGATGACAGCCGGATCTTTCTGGACGGCAGCCGGGGTGCCTTCCGCGAGCTTCTTGCCGAAGTTGAGCGCGACCACGTGGTCGGCGATCGACATCACGAGGCCCATGTGATGTTCGACGAGGAGCACGGTGACATCGCGTTCGTCGCGGATGCGTCGAATGAGATCGCCGAGCACATAGACTTCCTCGTGATTGAGGCCGCCGGCGGGCTCGTCGAGCAGCAGGATCTTTGGCTCGGCCGCGAGTGCGCGTGCGAGTTCGACGCGCTTCTGGGTACCGAACGGAAGACCGCTAACGACGGTGTCGGCGACGTTCTGCAGATCGAGGTAATCAAGGATGTCGTTGACGTCTTTGTTGATCGCGGCTTCGCCCTTGCGAACCCATGGCAGCTTCAGCGCATCGCTGACGATGTCGCTATTGGTGCGCGCATGCTTTCCGACGCGCACATTATCGCGTACCGTGAGGTTCGGAAACAGCGCGACGTTCTGGAACGTGCGGCCAATGCCGATTTCGGAGATCTTGTGGGCGGGCCGCGTCAGGATTGACTGGCCTTCCATCAGGATGTCGCCCTTGCTCGGCTGATAGAGACGGCTGAGGCAGTTGAAAAGCGTCGTCTTGCCGGCGCCATTCGGGCCGATCAGGCCGAGGATGTGGCCCTTCTGCATGTCGAACGAGACGCCGTTCAATGCGATGATGCCGCCGAACACGACGCTGACGTCGTTGACCTGCAGCAGTGGAGCGCTTGATGTCGCAGGCGCTCGTTCTGCGAGCTGTGCCTGTGTCATGTACGGCATCCTTCGCAGCAGCGAAGGCTATCCGAGCCCTTCAACAATACGAGCAACTTTTCCTCCTGATTTATTTTTCTTTGGTTCTGTTTTTTTTGTGTGCGGCGCTGCAAGTCCCCCAAGCGCCGCTTCGATATTCCTTACCATCGCGAGTAAGCGAGGTCCAATATCGTCGCGTAGTCGTTCTTCCGTGAAGCGAAATGCAGGTGCGCCGCAATTGAAGGCGTAAGGGCCCGTACCATCGTTCAAAGTCAGTGCAACGCCTGCCGCATGAACGTCGTCCTGCCATTCACCTGCGGAAATCACGAATCCATATTTGGCGACCATCTCGCCGGCCTGTTCGAGGCCATCGCGCATCTTTGCCCAGCGGCTTCCGTAGTGTTCGCGGAACTCGCGCAATAATTGGGCACGGTCTTCCGCAGGCAATGCCCAGAAGTAAGCACGCCCCATTGCTGTCGTTGCAATGGGGATACGAGAGCCGACATCGAGCTGAACGCCGACGGTGAGGCTCGACTTGCTTTGCCCGAAATAAATCATGCTGAGGCGATCGCGCGCGCCCACGGCGCAGGCGCCGCCAGTCTGCCGCATCAACTCGTCGCGAAAGGGTTCGGAGAGCGAGCGCACACCGAGGTTCGCAAGTGCGGCATACCCCAGGGCCATGGCTGCTGGCGCGAGCTGGTACTTCTCGAAGCGCGGAACGGGCGTAAGATAGCCGAGCTTTGTCAGCGTATAGGTGAGACGTGAGATCGTCGGCTTTGGAAGATTGGTGCGCGCCGCGATTTCCTGATTGCCGAGCATTCCGTCATTGGGGCGGAATGCGCGCAGCACATCGAGGCCACGCGCCAAGGCGACGACGAAATTGCGATCGGTCGCCGCTGGTTTTCCTGAACGCTTCACGCTTCCCCGATGATGTGTCTCACGTCATCTTGTTCGATGACGTCCATTTGTTTTCGCGAGAGTTTACGCCCAGATTGGTTTTTCTGTGGGGTGCCCTCGTTGACAACGGACGCTCTTCAAAATAACCCTGCCTGTCAAGATGTGGAATTAAATTTCGCACTGCGAAACAACAAAAATCAGTCCTGATTTCGACCCAAGGAGAATGCCGTGAGCGATGTCGTGAAGCTTGAACGTCATGATGAAGTGGCTGTCGTACTGGTCAATTCACCGCCGGTGAATGCACTCAGTGCGGCGGTTCGCCGCGGCATCTTCGAGAACGTGAAAGCTGCGAATGCAGACAGCGCTGTGAAGGCGATCGTCATCGCCTGCGAAGGCCGCACCTTCGTTGCCGGCGCCGACATCACCGAATTCGGCAAGCCGCCGCAGTCGCCGGGCCTCAACGAAGTCATCGCCGAGATCGAGAATTCCTCTAAGCCAGTCATCGCTGCCATTCATGGCACCGCACTCGGTGGTGGCCTCGAGCTCACGCTCGGCTGCCACTTCCGCGTCGCTGTAAAGGAAGCCAAGCTCGGTCTGCCCGAAGTGAAGCTCGGTCTGCTGCCGGGGGCCGGCGGCACTCAGCGTCTGCCGCGCGCGGTCGGTCCTGAACTCGCCGTGCAGATGATCGTCACCGGTAATCCGATCGGCGCGCCGGAAGCGCTGAAGAATGGCCTGATCGAAGAAATCGTCGAAGGCCCGAAGGAAGGTGCCATCGCGTTCGCGAAGAAGGTCGTCGCCGAGAAGCGCCCGCTGCGCGTGCTCAAGAATGACGATTCGAAGCTCGCGGCCGCCAAGGCCGATCGTTCGATCTTCACCAATGCCGCCGCGGCCGCCAACAAGAAGAACCGCGGCATGAATGCGCCGCTCGCTTGCGCCGAAGCCGTGAGCTGGACGCTGGACACCCCGTTCGATGAAGCGCTCAAGAAGGAGCGCGAAATGTTCCTGAAGCTGGTCGCTGACGACCAGTCGAAGGCGCAGCGCTATGCCTTCTTCGCCGAGCGCGAAGCGGCCAAAGTTGCGGGCGTGCCGGAAGGCGTCAAGCCACGTCCGGTCGAGCGTGTCGCCATCATCGGCGCCGGCACCATGGGCGGCGGTATCGCCATGTCCTTCGCCAATGCCGGCATTCCCGTCACTCTGATCGAGACCGGCGAGGAGCAGCTCAAGCGCGGCCTCGGTATCATGCAGAAGAACTGGGAGAACACCGCAGCCCGCGGTGGCATCCCGGCCGATGCCCCCGCCAAGCGCATGGCGCTGATCGATGGCAAGGTCGGCCTCGACAACGTCAAGGGCGCGGATCTCATCATCGAAGCCGTGTTCGAGACCATGGCCATCAAGAAGGAAGTGTTCACCGCCATCGACGCCCACGCCAAGCCCGGCGCGGTGCTGGCTTCCAACACCTCTTATCTCAACATCAACGATATCGCCGCCGTCACCAAACGTCCGCAGGACGTGCTGGGCATGCACTTCTTCTCGCCGGCCAACGTCATGAAGCTGTGCGAAATCGTGCGCGCCGAGAAGACCGCGCCGGATGCGCTGCTCACCGCCGTTGCTATCGCGCGCAAGATCGCCAAGGTCCCGGCCGTCGTCGGTGTCTGCGATGGCTTCGTCGGCAACCGCATGCTCGCAGCCCGCTCCAAGCAGTCCGAGAAGCTGTTGTTCGAAGGCGCGCTGCCGCAGCAGGTGGATGCCGTCGTCACCAAGTTCGGCCTGCCGATGGGCCCGTTCGCCATGGGCGATCTCGCCGGCCTCGATATCGGCTGGCGCTCGCGTCAGGATCGCGGCATCAAGTCGGAAATCGCCGACGCGCTGTGCGAAGCCGGTCGCTTCGGCCAGAAGACCGGCAAGGGCTACTACAAGTATGAAGCCGGTTCGCGTGCGCCGATCCCGGATCCGGAAGTCGAGACGTTGATCGACGAGACCTGCAAGCGCCTCGGTCTCACCCGCCGCGCCATCGGCGACCAGGAAATCCTGGAGCGCATGGTCTATCCGATGATCAACGAAGGCGCGCGCATCCTCGAAGAGAAGATCGCCTCGCGTCCGAGCGACATCGATGTGATCTGGCTGTACGGCTATGGCTGGCCGATCTATCGCGGCGGTCCGATGTTCTATGCGGATCTCGTCGGCCTGAAGGAGATCGCTGAGCGGCTGTCGTTCTATGCGAAGCAGACCAACGATCCGTCGCTTGAGCCCGCTCCGCTGCTGAAGAAGCTCGCCGATCAAGGCAAGACGTTTGCGTCGCTGGGCAAGTCGCTGTCTAACCTCTCCCCGCTTGCGGGGAGAGGTCGGCGCGTAGCGCCGGGTGAGGGGGACTCTCCACAAACTCCGAGCTTGCGGAGAGTCCCCTTCATCCGTCGCGGACTTCGTCCGAGCCACCTTCTCCCCGCAAGCGGGGAGAAGGCACCCGCCGCAGCTACATTTCTTCAACATGCGGACCAAGCGCGCATGACCACGTCTTACCCCGGCGAGAAATACTATCCCAAGGGCGTCCGCTGGGACGCACCGATCGCGCGCGGCACCTTGCCGGGCCTGCTCGCCGATGCGGCACGCAACTACGAGGCTCGCACCGCCATAGAATTCCGCGGTAAGCCGATTTCTTTCAGCGATCTGCAATCCCGCGCCGACATCGCCGCCGCCAGCTTCATGCGCGCGGGCTTCGGCCGCGGCGCAACCATCGCGCTGTTTCTCGGCAATACGCCCGACCATCCCGTCAGTTTCTTCGGCGCACTGAAGGCCGGCGCCCGTCTCGTGCATCTGTCGCCGCTCGATGGTGAGATTGCGCTGTCTCACAAGCTGAGCGATTCCGGTGCGCGCGTGCTGGTGACCAGCAATCTCGCGGCGCTGCTCCCTATGGCCCTCAAGTTTCTCGACAAGGGGCTGCTCGACAAACTTATTGTCTGCGAGGATGACGACTGGGGCGCCATCGGCACCCAGCAACTGCCTTTGCCGGACAATCCGAAGATCGTCACCTTCCGCGCCTTCACTGCAGGCGCTACACCGTCCGCGGAATGGCCGAACATCTCGCCCGACGACGTTGCGCTGCTGCAATATACCGGCGGCACCACGGGCCTGCCCAAAGGTGCGATGCTGAGCCACAGCAATCTCACTTCGGCTGTGTCGATCTACAATGTGTGGGGCGCGCCGGCCCGTGCCGAACGCAATCGTGTCGAGCGCGTCATCTGCACGCTGCCTCTGTTCCATATCTATGCGCTGACGGTCATCCTGCTCGGTCGCATCAGCGTCGGCGATACCATCTCGCTGCATCAGCGCTTCGATGTCACCGGCGTGCTTGACGATATCGAGAAGAAGAAAGCCACCGTTTTCCCTGGCGTCCCCACCATGTGGATCGCCATCGCTGCCGATCCGTCGCTGGAAACGCGCGACTTGTCCTCGCTTGCGGTGGCAAGCTCCGGCGGCGCCCCGCTGCCAGTGGAAGTCGCACGACTATTCGAACGCAAGACCGGCTTGAAGCTCAAGAGCGGCTGGGGCATGACCGAGACATGTTCACCGGGCACTGCACATTCGGCAGAAGGCCTCGACAAGCCCGGCTCCATCGGTCTCGCATTGCCTGGCATCGAGCTTGATGTCGTATCGCTGGAAGATCCGTCGCAGGTTCTGGGTGTCGGCGAGACCGGCGAGATCCGTATCAAAGGGCCGAACGTCACCAAGGGTTACTGGAATCGCCCGCAGGAAACCGCGGAAGCCTTTGTCGGCGATCGCTTCCTGACCGGTGACATCGGCTATATGGACGAAGACGGCTATTACTATCTGGTCGATCGCAAGAAGGACATGATCATCTCCGGCGGCTTCAACGTCTATCCGCAGATGATCGAGCAGGCGATCTACACCCATCCGTCGGTGCAGGAAGTCATCGTCATCGGCGTGAAGGACGACTATCGCGGCGAGGCCGCGAAAGCCTTCATCTCGCTTCGCAGCGGCGCAGCCCCGTTCTCTGCCGACGATCTGCGCACATTCCTCACCGGTAAGCTCGGCAAGCACGAATTGCCGGCCGCCGTCGAATTCATGACCGATTTGCCGCGCACCACAGTCGGAAAACTCTCGCGTCACGCCTTGCGCGACCTGATTGCCACGCCCACACTCAGCCAACAATAAAGACCTGGAGGATACACATGACCGACGCCGTGATCGTTTCGACAGCCCGCACACCCATCGGCAAGGCCTATCGTGGCGCATTGAATGCCACCGAAGGCGCGACGCTGCTCGGCCATGCCATCGAGCATGCCGTCAAGCGCGCCGGCATCGATCCGAAGGAAGTCGAGGATGTGGTGATGGGCGCAGCCCTTCAGCAGGGCGCCACCGGCGGCAATATCGCGCGCAAGGCGTTGCTTCGCGCGGGCCTTCCGGTGACGGTCGGCGGCACCACCATCGATCGCCAGTGCGCCTCGGGCCTGCAGGCGATCGCGCTGGCCGCACGCTCGGTGATTTTCGACGGTGTCGAGATCGCCGTTGGTGGCGGCGGCGA
>CALRZK010000121.1:0-7781 GCA_943372615.1 Bradyrhizobium ivorense
GTGCCGAACATGACATCCCAGATCGGAAACGTGCCGGCAAAGTTGGTATTGCCGCCCTGCTCGAGCGAGGTGTGATGCCAGCGATGGAAGACCGGCGTGGCGAGGACATATTTGAACGGCCCGAGGGTCCAGTTGAGATTGGCGTGGACGAAGGCCGAGTGGAATGTGGTGAAAGGGCCGACCCACAGCATGATGTTGGGCGAAATCCCGGCCATCAACAGCACGACGTCGACGGCAACGGTGCCCAGGAAGAGGTTGACCGGATGGAAGCGAGCCGCGGAGATCCAGTCGATCTCTTCAGACGAGTGGTGAATGGCATGGTACTTCCAGAACTCACCGCCGTGATACATGCGGTGAAACCAGTACAGCATGAAGTCCGAGGCGACGATGAACAGGATCCCCTGGACCCATAACGGAAGTTGCGCCAACGGACCGTGGCCGTTGTCGTAGAAAGCGATCAACTCGTCAGGATCGCGGATGTTGAAGACGACGGCAGCGCCGAGGACGAGCAGGCCAATGCGGACCACACGGGTAATCAGCGGCACGAAAAACCAATAGCAGATGTCGGTGACGATCTCGCTCTTGCGCCACCAGGGCTTGCCGGGATTGCACGCCCAGAAATGCGTGAGCACCGTGAATACGACGGCCAGAACAATCGTGATCGGCACCACCTTCATGATGGTCTCGCCGAACATATGCAGCACTTCCATGAGCGATGTGAACATGTCGAATCTCGCAGGTTTTCTGCCCTCAGCGTTACCGCCGCATACTTAAGGACCGTTAAACCGAAGCGGAAAACCATGGTGTGATGACACCTAAGTCATTCTGAATGGGCCTTAAGTAGACATTTACCGTGCACAAGAAGAGACAAATGCTATCGACTTTCATCAATCGAATTAACCGCACTGCAATCCGAAACTTCTAGGGTCTGCCCATGGTCACGGTGCTGAGAACGCCGGGGAGACCAGGCATCTAAGATCGACAGCCACGTGCACATATGGAGTTTTGTATTATGAAGAACATCGTTTCGCGTTTCATCAAGGACGAGTCTGGCGCCACCGCGATTGAATACGGCCTGATCGCCGCTGGCATCTCGCTCGCGATCATCGCAGCCGTGAACGGCCTCGGCACCAGCCTGAGCGGCAAGTTCACTGCGATCAGCGGCTCGCTCAAGTAAGCGTCCGCCGTATTGCAAGAAAGGCTCCGGACAACCGGAGCCTTTTTTGTTGGCGCATAGGATCGTCGTGATCCGCCGTCGCGTGAATCTCCTGCTGCAAGACGTCCCGATGAGACAGCCCACCAACGCGCGCACCGCCCTGCAGGCGCTTGCGCTGCCGCTCAGAGATCCGTCAGGCCTGGTCTGCGCCGCGCTGCTGCTGGCGCTTTTCGCCGTGGTCGTGCAAATCGCGTCGGTTTGGTAAATGATCCATTGTTTTCCGATTGTTCATCACTGAACGCTAGCGTCGCGCATCGTCCTTGCCTTGGACCAAAACCATGATCCTCGATCTCGCGCGCCTGTTTCTGTTTCCCGGCCTGATGGCCTACGCGGCCGTCAGCGACCTCCTCACCATGACGATCTCGAACCGGATCTCGATGCTGTTGATCGCCGGCTTCGCCTTCGTCGCCTTCTTCGGTGGAATGACCCCGACCGCCGCATTGCTGCATCTTGGCGCAGGCGGCATCGTGCTGGTGGTCGCCTTTGCCTGCTTTGCCTTCGGCTGGATCGGCGGCGGCGACGCCAAGCTGGCAGCCTGCGCAGGCCTCTGGTTCGGCTTTGATCACCTGCTGCAATATCTCGTCTACGCATCGCTGTTTGGCGGCGCGCTGACGCTGCTTTTGCTGCAGTTCCGGCAGTGGCCGCTGCCCGCTGCGCTGGGTCGGCAGGATTGGTTGATGCGCCTGCACCACAAGGAAACCGGCATCCCCTATGGGGTCGCGCTCGCGCTTGGCGCATTGCTGGTCTATCCGGAAACCGACTGGATCAAGGCCGTCGATCTCAGCCGCCTCGCGTCAGGCTGATACCGGGCAAAAATCGTTAACTCGATTTAGATACCGCTCATTAACCATGCTTTGACGAATAACTGCTCAACTCCACACCACAGCGATGCTTGCGTCGCGGCGTAATGTGGAAAGTGAAGCGTATGAATACCGCACGTATTGTGGTCCTCGCCATTGCACTCGGTGCCGGCAGCGTGGCGCTGTATCTCGCGAGCTCTTCCGACGCTCCACCGCCTCCTCCGCAGGTCGCTCAACTTCCCACCACCGATGTCCTCGTCGCCAAGGGTGATATCGCGCTCGGTCAGCCGATCACGTCAGGCGACATGCAGTGGCAATCCTGGCCAACCAGCGCCGCGAGCGCCAATGTCATCACGCGCAACGCGCGGCCCGAAGCGATGACCCAGATGGCCGGCGCCCTTGCGCGCTCGGCATTCATTACTGGCGAACCGATCCGCGAAGCGAAGCTCGTGCGTGCGGACGGCTCCGGATTCATGGCCGCCGTTCTTCCCTCGGGCATGCGCGCGGTCTCCACCGAGATCTCGCCGGAAACCGGCGCCGGCGGTTTCATCCTGCCGAATGACCGCGTCGACGTGATTCTTTCCCGTCGCGACAAAGGCCCTGACAACAGCAGCTCCGAGGGTGTGTCGTCCGAGATCATTCTCAGCAATATCCGCGTGCTCGCCATTGACCAGGCGCCGAAGGAGAAGGACGGCCAGAACACCGTGGTCGGCAAGACTGCGACGCTTGAGCTGAAACCCGAACAGGCAGAACTGCTCGCCCGCGCGCGCCAGAGCGGCACGCTTTCGCTCGCGCTGCGCGCATTGGCAGACGCCAATGCGCCGGAAACACCCAGCGAAGACCCCGGCACGCGCCGCCGCGGCAGCACCGTCAACATCGTCCGGTACGGCATTCCGTCGTCCGCGACGATCACGAAGTGACAAGGACGTCCACGATGAAGCCGATGACAACGACGGGCGAATGGATGCGGAGCCTGACGGCCCGCGCGCTCTCGATGACAGCCATCGCCGCGCTCACGCTGGCCTCTGCGCTGCCTGTCGCTGACGCTGCGGACTACGGCGCCAATCAGGCCGCCGTCGCAGGCCAGCTGAATGCGCGCTTCCTGCCGCTCGGCGTCGGCAAGTCGACCGTGATCGACCTGCCGCGTGACGTAAAGGACGTGCTCGTCGCCGATCCCAAGATCGCCAATGCGGTGGTCCGATCGGCGCAACGCGCCTACATCATCGGCGCGGCAGTCGGGCAGACCAATATCATCTTCTTCGATAGCGCCGGCCAGCAGATCGCCGCCTATGACATCGCGGTGACCCGTGACCTCAACGGCATTCGCGCTGCACTAAAGCAGACCATGCCTACTGCGGATATTCGCGTCGAGGGTCTCGGCGACGGCATCATGCTGATGGGCTCCGCTGCCAGCCAAGTGGAAGCCCAGCAGGCTGCGGATCTCGCCGCACGTCTCGCAGGCGGCATCGACAAGGTCGTCAACAACATCTCGGTTCGCGGTCGCGATCAGGTAATGTTGAAGGTCACCGTTGCCGAAGTTCAGCGCAATATCGTCAAGCAGCTCGGCGTCGATCTCTCCGGCAAGCTCAGCTACGGCACGTCAGTCGTCAATTTCAACAATACCAACCCGTTCACCGCAAGCGGCAGGCAGCTGGTCGATGGTAACGCCATCGCAGCATCGTTCGGCGCCGGTCCTTCGGTCACCGCAACCCTGAAGGCCATGGAAAATGCCGGCGTGATCCGCACGCTGGCCGAACCGAGCCTGACCGCGATCTCCGGCGAAACCGCGAATTTCCTGGCCGGCGGTGAATTTCCCGTGCCCGGCGGCAATACTTGTGATCCGGTCACCCGCGTCTGTACCGTCCAGATCCAGTTCAAGAAGTTCGGTATCTCGCTCGGCTTCACACCGGTGGTGCTGAGCGAGGGCCGCATCAGCCTGCGTGTGGCCACTGAAGTCTCCGAACTGTCCCAGGAGAACTCGGTCACTATCAGCGGCACGCAGATTCCCGCGATCAAAACCAACCGCGCTGATACGACGCTGGAGATTCCCTCGGGCGGCTCGATGGCCATGGCTGGCTTGATCAAGCAGCAGACCAAACAGGCGATGAGCGGCCTGCCCGGCATGTCGCAGGTGCCGGTGCTCGGCGCGCTGTTCAAGAGCCGCGACTATGTCAACAACAACACCGAGCTGATGGTGATCGTGACGCCTTACGTGGTCCGCGCCGTCGCGCAGAAGGATCTATCGCGGCCGGATGACGGCTTTGTCGATTCATCCGATCCGCAGGCCGATCTGCTCGGCAGCGTCAATCGCATCTATGGCGTACCGGGTCGCAAGCCCGAGCCCGCCCGCGGCTATCGCGGCGCGTTCGGCTTCATCACGGATTGAGACGGGAACATCTGATGACACAGAGAAAAAACATCCCGGCCCGCATGTCGCGCAGTCTGGCCATCGTCACCGCCATCATCGGCGCCACCGCCGCGCTTGGCGGCTGCAGGACCGTCGCGCAGGATGACGTCGCGACGAGCGTGCCGGCTGATTATCGGCTGCGCCATCCGATCGTGGTCGAAGAGCGACTGCGCAGCACCGAGGTGTTTGTCGGCAGCTTCCGCGGCGGCCTGACCGCCACGCAGCGCGCCGACGTCATCGCCGTCGGCCAGAACTGGCTGCGCGAAGGCACCGGCGTGATCACCGTCGAAGTTCCGGCTCAGACGCCGAATGCGCGCGCTGCCCAGGACTCCAATCGCGAAGTGCATTCGCTGCTCGCAGCCACCGGCGTGCCGCCCAATGCCGTCGCGACCCGCAAATACACGCCGAACGACCCGCGCCAGTTTGCCACGATCCGCATCGGCTATCCCCTGGTAGCTGCCACTGCCGGTCCCTGCGGCACCTGGCCTGAAGACCTCGGCGCCTCGGTCAAGAACAAGGGCTACCTCTCGAATCGGCCCTATTACAATCTCGGTTGCGCCTCGCAGCGCAATCTCGCGGCCATGGTAGCGAACCCGTCCGATCTCGTTCAGCCACGTCCGGAAACGCCGGTCTATACGGCGCGCCGGACCTACGCACTCGACAAATATCGCCAGGGCCAATCCACAGCCACCGTCTATCCCGATGCGGATAAGAGCAAGATCAGCAGCGTGGGCCAATGATCAGTTACGCGCAAAAGACCGACGACGAACTGCCCGCCGCGATGCCGACGACGGCCGCGGAAGAGCATATCGCACCGGCGCCCCGGGTCTCGATCCAGGCGTTCTGCGAGACTGTCGAAACAGCCTCGGCCGTGCAGGCCGCGGGCGAAGATCGCCGTCTGGGCAAAACCCATCTCAAGATCCAGATGGGCGGCATGGCCGCCGCCATCGAGGCCTATCGCTCAGCGCCGACGCCGAATGTGATTCTGCTCGAAGCCGAACCACGCACCGACATCCTCGGCGGGCTGGATCAGCTGGCGACCGTTTGCGACGCCGGCACCCGGGTCATTGTGATTGGCAAGGTCAATGACGTCACGCTGTATCGCGAACTCGTTCGCCGCGGCGTCAGCGATTACGTGATCGCCCCGGTCGTCACCATCGATGTCGTTCGCTCGATCTGCGGCCTGTTCTCCGCGCCCGAAGCGAAGGCGGTTGGCCGCATCATCGCGGTCGTCGGCGCCAAGGGCGGTGTCGGTGCGTCCACCATCGCGCATAACGTCGCCTGGGCCATCGCCCGCGACCTCGCGCTGGATTCCGTGGTTGCCGATCTCGATCTCGCTTTCGGCACCGCAGGCCTCGATTACAATCAGGATCCTCCGCAGGGCATTGCGGATGCGGTATTCTCGCCGGATCGTATCGATACGGCCTTCATCGATCGCCTGCTGTCGAAATGCACGGACCATCTCAGTCTGCTGGCCGCGCCGGCCACGCTGGAGCGGGTCTATGACTTCGGCACCGAGGCCTTCGATTCGATCTTCGACACCCTGCGCTCGACCATGCCCTGCATCGTGCTGGACGTTCCGCATCAGTGGACCGGCTGGACCAAGCGCGCGTTGATCGGCGCCGACGACATTCTCATTGTCGCCTCACCCGATCTCGCGAACCTGCGCAACACCAAGAACATGTACGACCTGATCAAGGCAGCGCGTCCGAATGACCGGCCGCCGCTTTACTGCCTCAACCAGGTCGGCGTGCCAAAGCGTCCGGAAATAAGCGCTGCTGAATTCGCCAAGGCGATCGAGACGCCGCCGATCGCGACGATCCCGTTCGAGCCGCAGATTTTCGGTGCCGCCGCGAATAATGGCCAGATGATTGCGGAAGTGTCTGCCAATCATCGCACCACCGAAATGTTCCTGCAGATCGCCCAGCGGCTCACCGGCCGCGGCGAAACGAAAAAGCCGCGGGGGTCTTTCCTCGCTCCACTGCTGGAGAAGTTGCGGTCGAAGTAACGCCGCAAGGAGTTGAGTCGTGTTTGGTAAGCGTAGTGGAACAGAGCCCGATCTTCGTGCCCCCCGGCCCGCCAGCCCACCGCCGGCTGCGCCGAGCGTGGCGCCTGCGCCTGCCGTTTCTTCGCCTCCACTGTCGCCGGCTCGCGCCCCTGCACCGCCGCCGGTCGCTGAACGGCGCTCGGATAACTATTATCAGGTCAAGGCGACGATTTTCGGCGCGCTGATCGAGGCCATCGACCTCGCGCAGCTCGCCAAGCTGGATGGCGAATCCGCGCGCGAGGAAATCCGCGACATCGTCAATGAGATCATCGCGATCAAGAACATCGTGATGTCAATCGCCGAGCAGGAAGAGCTGCTCGACGATATCTGCAACGACGTGCTCGGTTACGGCCCGCTGGAGCCCTTGTTGGCGCGCGACGACATCGCCGACATCATGGTCAATGGCGCCGGCACCGTGTTCATCGAAGTCGCCGGCCGTATCCAGAAGACCGGCATCCGTTTCCGCGATAATCAGCAACTGCTTAATATCTGCCAGCGCATCGTCAGCCAGGTCGGCCGCCGCGTCGACGAATCCTCGCCAATTTGCGACGCCCGTCTCGCCGACGGCTCGCGCGTCAACGCCATCGTGCCGCCGCTCGCGATCGATGGCCCTGCGCTCACCATTCGTAAATTCAAGAAAGACAAGCTGACGCTGGATCAGCTGGTCAAGTTCGGCGCCATTTCGGCCGAAGGTGCGCAGATCCTGCAAATCATCGGCCGCGTCCGCTGTAACGTGCTGATCTCCGGCGGCACCGGTTCCGGCAAAACCACGCTGCTGAATTGTCTGACCAATTATATCGATGAAGACGAACGCGTCATCACCTGCGAAGACGCGGCCGAACTTCAGCTGCAACAGCCACATGTGGTGCGTCTGGAAACCCGCCCGCCGAACATCGAGGGTGAAGGTCAGGTGACCATGCGCGAGCTGGTGCGCAACTGCCTGCGTATGCGCCCTGAACGCATCATCGTCGGCGAAGTCCGCGGACCCGAAGCATTCGACCTGTTGCAGGCGATGAACACGGGCCATGACGGCTCGATGGGCACGCTGCACGCCAACAATCCGCGCGAAGCTCTGTCACGCTGCGAATCCATGATCACCATGGGTGGATTCTCGCTACCGTCGCGCACCATCCGCGAGATGATCTGCGCTTCCATCGACGTCATCGTGCAGGCCGCGCGTCTGCGCGATGGTTCGCGTCGCATCACCCACATCACCGAGGTGATGGGCATGGAAGGTGACACCATCATCACCCAGGATGTGTTCCTTTATGACATTATCGGTGAGGACGCCAATGGCGGCATCATCGGTCG
>CALRZK010000122.1:0-7750 GCA_943372615.1 Bradyrhizobium ivorense
AACGCCATGCCGTGGCGGCCGTTCCGCGTTGGCATCACGCAGTCGAACATGTCGACGCCGCGGGCCACCGCTTCCAGAATATCCTCGGGCGTCCCGACTCCCATCAGGTAGCGCGGGCGATCGGTCGGCAGGATCGGCGCGACTTCCTCGATCATTGCCAGCATCACTGCCTGCGGCTCCCCCACAGCAAGACCGCCGATGGCATAGCCGTGGAAGCCGATATCGATCAGCCCGCGCGCGCTGGCATGGCGCAGCGCCGGCACGTCGCCGCCCTGCGCGATGCCGAACAGCATGTAGCCATCCGGCGCACTCTCGAAGGCGCGCTTGCTGCGCTCCGCCCAGCGCAGCGACAGCTGCATGGCACGCTCGATCTCGACAGGCTCTGCCGGCAGCCGCACGCATTCGTCGAGCTGCATGGCGATATCGGAATTCAGCAACCGCTGGATCTCCACCGCGCGCTCGGGCGTCAGTTCGTACTTCGCGCCGTCGATATGCGAGCGGAAGGTCACGCCCTGCTCTGTCACCTTGCGCAGCTGTGCCAGCGACATCACCTGGAAGCCGCCGCTGTCGGTCAGCATCGGCCCGTTCCAGGTCGTGAATTTCTGCAAACCGCCAAGAGCCGCGATGCGCTCGGCGCCGGGCCGCAACATCAGATGATAGGTGTTGCCGAGCACGATATCCGCGCCGGCATCGCGCACCTCGCGCCAGTGCAGGCCCTTCATGGCGCCGATGGTGCCTACCGGCATGAAGGCCGGGGTCCGCACCTCGCCATGCGGCGTGGTCAGCCGGCCGAGGCGCGCGGCGCCACAGGTCGCGTGAAGTTCGAAGTGATTGGCGACGGTCATCAGTGGCTTTCGTTACGGAACAGCAGGCTGGCATCGCCATAGGAGTAGAAGCGGTAGCCTGTGGAAATAGCATGCGCATAGGCCGCCTTCATGGTGTCGAGGCCGGCAAAGGCCGAGACCAGCATGAACAGCGTCGAACGCGGCAGATGGAAGTTGGTGAGAAGGATGTCGACAGCGCGAAAACGATAGCCCGGCGTAATGAAGATCGCGGTGTCATCGGCGAATGGTTTTATCACGCCGTCCTCGCCGGTCGCGCTTTCGAGCAGGCGCATCGAGGTCGTACCGACAGCAACGATGCGGCCACCGGCAGCATGCGCGGCATTCAGCGCATCGGCTGTCTCTGATGTAATCGATCCCCATTCCGAATGCATCTTGTGCTCGGTGGTGTCGTCCACCTTCACCGGGAGGAACGTGCCCGCGCCGACATGCAGCGTGACACGATGCAGACCAACACCGCATTCCCTCAGCTTCTCTTCTAGCGCCGGGGTGAAATGCAGTCCCGCCGTCGGCGCGGCCACGGCGCCTTCATTGACCGCGAACATGGTCTGGTAGTCCGCCGCATCCTGTTCGTCGGCTTCGCGCTTGGAGGCGATGTAAGGCGGCAGCGGCGGCGCGCCGAGTTCGGCGATGGCCTGGTCCAGCGCAGGACCGTGGAAGGTGAACGCAAATGTCACCTCACCCGCTTCGCCCTTGGCTTCCACCGTGGCGTCGAGATGGCCGAGCAGGCAAACGCGGCCTTCATTGCCGAAACGCACCACATCGCCCGGCGCAAGTTTCTTCGCCGGCTTCACAAAGGCCTGCCAGCGCGAGCCATCGACGCGCTTGATCAGCGTCGCCTCGATCTTCGGCTCGGTGTCTCGGCTGATGCGGCGGCCGGTGAGCGAGGCCGCGATTACCTTGGTGTCGTTGACCACGAGCTGATCGCCCGGCTTCAGCCAGTCCGGCAGATCGCCGACGGTACGATCTTCCAATCCCACACCCGGCTGCACCACAAGCAGCCGCGCAGCCTCACGCGGCGACGCAGGGCGAAGCGCGATGTTGTCAGATGGAAGCTCGAAGTCGAACAGGTCGGTGCGCATGGTCTCAATGGCTATAAAACGTGGATGCCCGGCACAAGGCCGGGCATGACGTCGTCAGGAAAAATGAAAGCGTCGATTACTCGGCCTTGTCGGCGGCCATATAGGCCTTCACGATCTTGTCCGGGTTCTGCACGGGCTCGCCGCGCTTGATCTTGTCGACATTCTCCATGCCTTCGGTGACCTTGCCCCAGACGGTGTACTGCTTGTTCAGGAACGACGCATCGTCGAAGCAGATGAAGAACTGGCTGTCGCCGGAATCGGGGCTCGCCGCGCGGGCCATCGAGGTGGTGCCGCGCACATGCGGTTCGGCGTTGAATTCGGCCTTCAGCTTCTGGCCCGAGCCGCCGGTGCCGGTGCCCTGCGGGCAGCCGGTCTGCGCCATGAAGCCGTCGATGACGCGGTGGAACACGATGCCATCATAAAAGCCTTCGCGCACCAGTTCCTGGATGCGGGCGACGTGGCCAGGAGCCAGGTCCGGACGCATCTCGATGGTGACGTTGCCCTGGGTGGTTTCAAGGATCAGAGTATTCTCGGTGACAGCCATGCTTTTCTCTCGACTGGTTTGGGTTGGTTTCGGCGGTCGTCGAACCGCACTCGGAACGGGCGTCCAGCGACAGCGTCGCCTAGTCCCCCGCTAAATGGCATCGGTGAGCACCGTTGCAAAGTCTCCATCACCGCCGTTCGGTAGGCGATGCTGTCGGCCTCGGACGAATCCGGTGTCTCGAAGGTAATCCGCGGCCGGCCAAGAAGTTCGCCGTCGCGTTTGAAGCTGAACAGCACGGTGATCTGCATACCGGGATGGCCGCGCGGTAATTCCGGTCCGCGCCAGCATCCCTTCAGCCGTTCGAACATCCCGTCCAGCGTGCTGACCGCCTCGGCCTGGGCCAAAGCGGTACTCACATGAGCGGGGAAGATCAGCATCAATGCTACAAGCAGGATAAGGCGCCCCTGCCGCAACATCACGCCTCACTTGATGTCAGAGGCGACCCGCACGGTAACCATCTTGTCCGGATCGGTGACGGCGCCCGAAGCGGAGCCCGGAGGCGCCTTCTTCAGCTTGTCGACCACATCCATGCCCTGCACGACGTCACCGACCACGGTGTATTTGCCGTTCAGTGACGAGCCGTCGGCGAACATGATGAAGAACTGCGAATTGGCCGAGTCCGGATCGCCCGCACGGGCCATACCAACCACACCGCGCTTATACGGCACCTGCGAGAATTCGGCTTTCAGGTTCGGATATTTCGAGCCACCGGTGCCGTTAAAGTTCTTGCCGTCGCCGGTCTGCGCCATGAAGCCGTCCATCACGCGGTGGAACGGCACATTGTTGTAATAGCCCTCGCGCGCCAGCAGCTTGATTCGCTCGGCATGCTGGGGGGCGATGTCCGTGCGCAGCTTGAACACGATACGGCCCTTGGTCGAGTCGATGACGATGGCATTGGCTTTGTCGAGGCCGGCCGGCAACGCTGCGGCGGCCGGAGTCTGTGCGGCGGGCGCCTGCGCGAAAGCGGGGACTGCAGAAAGCAGGACGGCAGCGATGGCGATGGAACGGATCATGACAACTCCGGATGCGAAGGATGCCGGTTACCCGGCGAATTTGGACTTCAGACTCTTGGCAACGGCGTCCGGCACAAAGGCCGAAACATCGCCCTGCATGGCGGCGATCTGCCGGACCAGTGTGGCGGTGATCGGGCGAACCGAGACCGAGGCCGGCAAAAATACCGTCTGCACACCCGGCGCCATGGATTCGTTCATGCCGACGATCTGCATCTCGTAATCGAGATCAGTGCCGTCGCGCAGGCCGCGGATCATGATGGTGGCGCCCAACTCAACCGCCAGCGTGGTGGTGAGATTGTCATAGGTCACGCAGTCGAACTGGCAGCCCGCTTTGTCGGCAATCGGCCCGAACACCTGCTTGATCATGTCGAGCCGTTCCTCGGTGGTGAACAGCGGCTTCTTGCCGGGATGCACGCCGACAGCGACGACAAGTTTGTCGCACAGGCCGACGGCATGACGGACCACGTCGAGGTGGCCATTGGTGACGGGATCGAAGGATCCTGGATACAGCGCGATACGGGTCATGCGCCCACACCTAGCCTGCCCGGCATGCCCCCGCAAGCGGCGTTGGTTCCATTCCAGACGCCGCCCCTGCCCGACAATATTTTTCGGCACTGTTCGAACCGGAATGCCGGTCACCGCGTCTACTGGGCATCTGGGACGGCACTGAAAACACACGCCTTTCAGCGGATTGTGTCGTCGCGGACGGATGGATGAAACACAGGCTGGGCGGGACGAAACCAGTTTGCCCGGTGACGACAATCTCCCGAAACCAGCCCTGATTAATCAGGCAGGCACAGGGATCGACAAACTAACGGGTCAAAATGACCCAACTGACAGGGGACCGTCATGATCAAGGCTCTTTCCGCTATCGCGATTGCCGCTTTCATTGCCGCCGCCGTCACCATTCTCCCCGGCTTTGCGCCACGGGTCGAAGCGTCGGTTCCGGTGGCCCTCGCCAAGGCTGACCGCCTGGACGTCAAGCAGGTCGGACGCGCCTGCTCCGAACAGGCCTGGCCGAATTTCGAAGCTTCCTGCCTGCGTAACGCCGCGACCAAGGTGATCAATATCCGCGAAGTGCGTGTCGTGAGCACCGATCGCTACTAAATCGCTTCAGCGATCTCATACCTATCAAAAAGCCCGCGGCATGACCGCGGGCTTTTTGATTCCGGAATTGCCTGCCCGCTCTCGCGGTGCGCAGCTGAACACCTAGCTGCTGGTCGCCACGAACGATTTCGGATAGCCGACCAGGCGCTCGACGATGATCTTCGCGTTCGGAAACAGGCTATCGAACATGGTGCGATCGAGCATGCTGGCATGTTCAACGGTCCACATGCCGTCAGTCACCGTTTCTGCCTTGCTCTTCGCCCAGCCGAGCCGATAGTTGCGCGCGATCCAGAGCTGCATCGGCGCCGGCAGCCAGTGATAGAACGCCATGCTCTGATGCGGCTCCCACGGAAACCAGAAATTCGGCGTCTGATGGAAGTAATGCGGCGCGACGCGGGTCGTCTCGCGCGCGAAGGCCACCTTGTTGTGCCAGTTGCCGACATGTTCGATGACGGAATTGGAGTGGCAGATATCGTAGCTGTTATCCGCAAAAGACAGATCGCAGCCATTGCCTTCGACAGCATTGAAGCGCTGCGTGTTCTTGATCGGACGAATGTCGTCCTTCAAATTCAGAAGATCGATCTGGACATTATGCTTGGTGAGATAATCCTCGCCGAGCATGTCCCAGTAATATTCCATACCGCCGACATCGAGGATTCTGACAGCGCCCTTCTCGGCGTGAACCTTCTCAATCAGGCCGCGCAAAGGCGCGCTGCGACGCGCGCGAAAGCGCGAGCCGAGGCTGTTGGGGTTATCGTAATCACCAATGATCTGCCCGATGCGACGCATATGGTGCCTCCATATTTTCAGTATGGGATCTCGATAGCTGACCAAAAGATACAAGTCAGCTTAAACAAGCATATAAGTACCGCCAATTTCGCGGGATGCTTAACCCGATCCAACCGAAACCTCGGAATTACAGGAGGCTCCTTAATTCTCGGCGCACGGTCTCACGTCTGAATACTTTGCAATTAAGTAAAATTCGATATGTCGCCCAATGTGCGATGTGAGCACACCTCTCAGTGCTTTCTGAATTAATCTCCCTAGCCCTTATTCGAAGACGAAATGAATGCGCAGGTCCTTTGCCGCGCATGAACGCCCGCTCTTTTTCGCACTGCCGAACGCAAGAAGTTCCACCCGATAGCAAGGAGAAACAGACTTTTGATAGCTTGACTGCAAAGGCGAAACCGCACGTACTGTTATTATTTGGCGCGAGATTCCCGCATGAGCGCACATATCACGAGCACCTCCCTGCAGTACCGCAAACGCGCTGCGGAAGTGGGAAAGAAGGCGATGGAGAGCGCAGACGATGCAGAAATGCTGCGACTGCTGCATCAAGCCCTGTCCTGGATTCAGCTCGCCGAAAACGAGGAGCTGATGCTGAATTCAGAGCCGGTGGCGGGCTCAGCGTCGAACTGACACATCTTTAAATATTATCTACGCATGTTACACTTTTTGCGAAACACCATATCTCCGGGCTAGTGCGATGGCGAAGCTGATCTCAGTGGCGAGCATCTGCGAAAGCCTGGCCGAATTGGCCAAGGCCAATGGCTGCAGCTCGCTGGCGATGTGGCTCAAGCTCGCCACCAATCAGGCGTATCTCGACCAGTTGAAGACCGCCGCGCAGTGGGACGGCCGCATCGGCGTCTGGGACTGGGACGTCGCCAACAACAAGAACTACACCAACGAATATGCCGCGTCCCTCTTCAACATGGATGCGCAGCTGGGCTCGCGGGGTCATCCGCTGGAGCGCATCATCGAGCGCATCCATGCCGATGATGCGGCGGAATTTAACGGGAAGCTGCAGAACTCAATCCGGACCGGCGACGAGTTCTGTGTCGAATATCGCGTGAAGTCCGGTGACTCCGTCCGCTGGGTTCGCGCCGACGGTCAGTGCTCCCTCGACGACAGCGGCCGCCCCATGCGCATGCTGGGATCGATCGTCGACATCACAAAAGAGAAGCCGCCGGAGAATGTCATCGTGATGCGCCGACAGCTTCAGCGCTCGTGATGGTCGATAGGCCCGGCGAAATCGAGATCGCCTGCACGATCCGCATTGCTCACGCGACCGATGCGCCTGCGATCAGCGCAGTCATCATCAGATCCCTTAGGGAGACCAATAGCCGCGACTACGCACCGGAGATCATCGCTCGTGTCGAGCGCAGCTTCGCGCCCGCAGCGATCATCGATTTTCTAAGCCGGCGAACAATCTTCGTCGCGGAATGTGACGGGCGCATTGTTGGTACCGCCAGTCTGGATCAGGCCGTCGTCCGCACCGTTTTTGTCGCGCCGGATGTGCAAGGACGCGGCATCGGACGATCGCTGATGGCCGCCGTCATGCGTGAGGCGGAGACGCGTCATATCGTCGTCCTGTCCGTTCCATCGACCGTAACCGCTGAGCCGTTCTACGCACGCCTCGAATTCAGGGCCGTTCGTGACGCCTGGCATGGCGACGAGCGGACCATCATCATGGAATATAGGTTCGCGACTTAGTTTTCTGGCACCGCGCATCTGTGCGCAGCCAGCTGGCAAGCTTCTTGCTCCGTCCTCGTCAACCAGAGGACACCGAATGACGTTCATCCCTGCGCGCCACAGTCACCTGACCTTCGGTGTGATCCAGTCCGGTCTCACCAGCGGCATATCAGCCGCCGTTGCCAGCGTCCCATTCTGGCAGGAGCAGTCCTTTCTCGTCCATTGGCTGTCGGCGTGGTCCATCTCTTGGCTCATCATGCTGCCGATCGTGGTGTTTGCCGCGCCCTTCATCAAGGCGCTCGTTCACCGTATGACGTCGCCTGATCTTCAGCGGTTCTAGCGGCCGGCGCCCGCGTTGCTGGACGCCTTGCCAAAGCAATCGACCAGCATCTCGGTGAGCACCCTCACCTTGCGCGCCGGATGCTGGCTGGGCGGACGGATGACATAGACGCCGGCCGGCGGCGGCGGATAGCCTGTCATCACCGGAATGAGCGCACCGGAGGCAACATGTTCCTCGGTGATGGCATCAGGAAGCCATGCGACGCCAAGGCCGGCCAGGGCGGCTGCCATCAGCGCCGTCCCGTTGTCGGCCTTGAAGCGGCCTTGCGGGCGCACCGTCACGATCTTGCCGCCATCCGTGAATTGCCAGGCCTCGGTGCCCTGCATGAGCGCCTGATGCGCCACGAGGTC
>CALRZK010000123.1:0-7725 GCA_943372615.1 Bradyrhizobium ivorense
TCGGTCATGGCAACGACACCGTGGTGATCAGCGGCCGCAGCATCGCGCTGGACAATAGCGGCACGGCCTATGCCGGCCCGGCCGGCACCGGCCACGCACGACTGCATCTGCGCGGCGAGGAGATCGTGCTCGGCAGCGGCAGCAAGACCATCACCGGCTTCGATCGGGTGGTGCTGGAGGGCAGCGCACGGATCACCGGCCGCGGCACGGGTGCGATCGACGCACAGCAGGCGGACATCACCCTCGCATCTCCGGTCGTCACCGGACGCGGCGGTGCATTCCAGTCGCTGGTCACGCAGGGGGGCCTGCATGTGGTCGGTAGCGGCGATGCCGGCCTTGACGCCGGCGATAGCCTTGGTGCGCGCATCACGCTCACCGGCGCTTCCATCGATCTTGGCAGCCGCATCGTGGCGCGTGGTGGCGCCGTCAATCTGACGGCCACCGGTGGCAATGTGGTGGTCGGCACGGGCGGCGCCATCGATGTCAGCGGCTTCCGCAAGGATTTCTTCGACGTCACCGAATATGCCGATGCGGGCAGCATCGCTTTGACCGCGGTCGGCTCCGTCGTGGTGTCGCCGGGGGGCACGCTGAACCTCGCCGCCGATCCGGGCGGCGGCCATGCCGGCAAGCTAACGCTGGTGGCATCCGGCGGCGGCACCGTGGTGCTCGACGGTCGCATCGATGCCGCGGCCGGCGCAGGCGGCAAGGGCGGCTCCTTCGTCCTCGATATCGCCGAGCTTCCCAATTACGCGACGCTCAGCCAGGTGCTGAATGCGGCAGGCTTCTCCACCTCCCGCAATATCCGCGTGCGCACCGGCGACGTGCTGGTCGATGGTGTCACCAATGTTAACGAATTCATCCTGTCGGCAGATCAGGGCAGGGTGACGCTGGCTGGCCTGATCGATGCGCGCGCCGAATATGGTGGCACGATCTCGGTCTTCGCCGGCAGCGATCTCACCATGCAGGCATCTGCCACCTTGCTGGCCGGTGCCACCGGCAGCCATGGCGGCGGCCGGGTGACGTTGGAGACGCGCAACGGCCAGCTCGATCTGCAGGGTGGTACGATCAATGTTGCCGATGTGGCGGGCGCCAATGGTGGCCGTGTGCGCCTGCGCGCATCGCAGACCAACAATTCCACCGGCATCAATGTTGCGCATCTGCAGGCCAGCATCGTCGGCGCCCAATCGGCGGTACTCGAAGGCGTGCATGTCGGTGTGGTCGATGCGACGCATTCTTTCGACACCGTCCGTGCCGATATGGTGGCGGCCGCAAACACCTTTGCGGGCAATGCCGCCGCCATCTCGGCCGGCCTCGGCCTGCCGTCCACGATCGTGGTGATGCCCGGCATCGAGATCAGCAGCGCCGGCGATCTGGTGATCGGCTCCGACTGGAATCTGTTCAGCGATTTCGGCGCCAATGCCCGCCAGGGCACGCTGACCCTGCGCGCCGGCGGCAATATCACCATTCTCGGCCATCTCAGCGACGGCTTCTCGCAAGCCGATCGCACCGGCGTGCTGCAGGACGCGGAATCGTGGAATCTGCGGCTGGTGGCCGGCGCCGATCTGACCGCGGCCAATGCGCTGTCGCTGACGCCTTCTGCCGCGCTGGCGGCGGGCACGGGCACGCTCACCATCGGCACCGCGGGCGATGGCCGGGTGGTGCGCACGGGTACCGGCGATCTCGACGTGAGGGCCGGGCGCGATCTCGTGCTGGCCAATTATATGTCGGCTATCTACACGGCGGGCCGCGTGGATAGCGCGCCGCTGGCCGATTTCATCACGCCAACTGGTGCGATCTATGGCATCGGCGGCGGCAATCTGCGCATCGATGCGCAGGGCAGTGCCAGCGCGGCGCTCGCTCTGGCGCGCGACGGCAGCACCAGCGATCCGACCTTCAAGGATCAGAACCAGCTGTTCGTCGAATGGCTGAAGAAGACCGGCACCACCAACGGCGATTTCCTCTATCTGAACGGGCACCAGTCGTCGTGGTGGATCGATTTCGGCAAATTCGCGCAGGGCGTCGGCGCGCTGGGCGGCGGCAATGTCGCGGTGTCGGCCGGTGGTGATCTCACCAACATGCTGGTCGCTCTGCCCACCACCGGGCGCGTCAGCGGCGGTCTCGCGGCGGGGCAGGCGAAGGTCCTGCATGTGCGCAATGGCGGCCTGATGGACGTCAATGCCGGCGGCGCGGTCCGTGCCGGCTACTACTATGTCGGCGGTGGGGCCGGCGAGATCGCCGCGGGCGAATTCGCCAATGGCCGCACCGTGACGGTGAGTTCGCCCGGCACGACCACCACCTATGCGATCGCGCCGGTGATCGCGCTGGGCGATGCGGCGATGAAGGTGCGCACCGCCGGCGACCTGCGCTTGCAGACCGTGCTCGATCCCTTGATGCTCAATGCGGACTCAACCTGGTTTACGGGCAGCAGCGACCGTTACGCAGCGTTCATGAGCGGCTACACCGACCGCACCGCGCTCGACCTGGTCTCGACAGGCGGCAACATCACCCTGGTCGAACAAGGGCGCTTCCTGTCGAAGGGGCTGGTTATCCCTATGGGCGTCAGCGATGCGGAATACAACTATTCTCTGATCGGACAATTGGCGACCAACCTGTATCCATCGATGCTGCGCATCACAGCCCTGAATGGTTCGGTGACGAGCCTCGGCCGTCTCTACACGATGCCCGGCAGTCGGCCCGAGCTTCGCATCGTCGCGGATCAGAATGTCACGCTCAGCGAGACCATCATGTCGCGTGCCAATCCCGAGATGTTGCCATCGGTCTATTATCCAGTGGGCATCAATGCTGCGGACATCAAATATTATTCGGGCGCGATGGTATCGGAAGTGGAAGACTATCAGTCACCGCAGGACAACGGCTTTCACGAAGCGCTACGCAACGAAATGAACTTGATGCTCAACATGACCCTCGGGCCATTGAACGGTTTGATCACGGGCGCACGTAATCCTGAGCATCTCATCAATGAAGGCGACATCGAGCCGAGCCGCATCTTTGCGCGGAATGGCAGTATCAACAGCGCGTTCTTCAAGAGCCGCGCCGGCTCGCGCATCAGCAACCTGATCTCCAACGAACAGACCTGGCTGCGCGCCGGCGCCGATATCCGCAACATCAAATATGACCTGCGCAACGTCAATCGCACCGACGTATCGATGCTCGATGCCGGCAAGGACATCATCGGCGGCGATATCAAGATCCGCGGCCCAGGTGCCGTGCTGCTGAGTGCCGGCCGCGATGTCTATGGCGCGGATTTTACGGTCTTCAGCTATGGCCCCTATGATCACTACAATGGAAGCAACCGCGCTGAAGAATTCTCGCGGATCAAGGGCCTGCCGAGTGATGGCGCGGCGATCACGGTGATGGCCGGCCTGCAAGGCAAGCAACCGACTCATGATGCAATGATGGCGGCCTATCTGGACCCTTCGACCGTCGCGAATATGGCGTCGTATCTCCAGATCACAGTGAAGGCCGCTCTACCCGATGCGACGGCGCTGAGGCCTGGCGATAAGATGACTTTGGTCTCGGGTGAATCGACGATGCCGCGATATCTGACGGATGAATACACCCTGGTGGATGGTGGCGCCGATCCGGCGAAACTCGTGGCCTTCGTCGCTGTTGCGACTGGAAAGACCTTGTCGCCGGATATGGCAGCGGCCGAATTCAAGCTGCTGGATGCGGAAGTGCAGCAAATCTATTTGTTCTCGCTTGGGAACTGGACAGTCACGCGGCGCGGGGCAGTGTCTTTTGTCACCGAAATGACAGGCGAGAGATTGTCGCCGCTCGACGCCTGGTCGCGCTTCCAGTACTTGCCGACGGTGACACAGCAGCGGTTCCTCCGCGACGTCTATATGCAGGAGCTCCGCGCTTCCGGCGACAACCAGCTCACTCTCGATGCCGAAGGTCGTCCGCTCAATGGCGGCTACAAGCGCGGCTATACGGCGATCGAGACGCTGTTCCCCGGCAATGCCTGGAAGGGCGACATCAAGCTCGGAAATGCGACCCTGCGCACCATGGCCGGCGGCAATATCGAGACGCTTACGCCCGGCGGTGCGCTCCAGGTGGCGGCGCTCGGCATCGTCGTTCCTCCCGGCGCCGGCCTGGTCACGCTCGGTTATGGCGACATCAACATCTTCGCCCGTGACAGCGTCACCGTGAACCGATCGCGCATCCTCACTTTCGCTGGTGGCGATGTGACGATCTGGTCTACCCTCGGCGATATCGATGCCGGCCGCGGCGCCAAGACCGTGCGCGTGCCATCAGCACCGGAGGTCGAGACCGATATCGATGGCAACACCGAGGTCCGTGAGAAGGCGGATATCGGCGGTAGCGGCATCGGCACCATCATCGGTTTCGCCGGCGTGGAGCCGGGGGACGTGTCGCTAATCGCGCCCGAGGGGACCGTCGATGCAGGTGATGCGGGGATCCGTGTCAGCGGCAATTTCGTCGTGGCGGCTCTGCAGGTTCTCAATGCCGAGAACATCAAGGTGGACGGCGAAAGGAAAGGTCTCACGAAGGTTGAGAACACCTCGGTCAGTCTGAGTGTCGAGACCAAGGACAAGGCCGCCGAAGATGCGGTCAAGGAAACCACGCAGAACAAAGGCAACGAGCGCCCTTCGGTGATTATTGTCGAAGTGCTGGGCTATGGCGGTGCCAGCGTGCCCGATCAAGCGATCGAGAAACAAAGCGAGGATGAAAAGAAAAAGCGCCTTGAGCGACGATCGGACAGTTATGACCCACGCAGCCCGGTTCAGGTGCTAGGCGCCGGTGAACTCACTGACCTCCAGACGGAGGCGCTGATCTATCAAAAGAAGCAGCTTGTGCAGTAAAGATCGTCGTGAACGTGTCGCGCGATACTGAACGACAAGACGAACTCGCGTCACGGCTCCTATCTGCGGGGCCGCGAGGCGATTGCCGCGCTGTTCCCGTCGGATCGCAATTGTGCCGGCGACATCATCATGTTCGGCGCCGCCGGCGTGCAGACCAAGTTCGGCGGTGACATCCAGATGTCGACGCCCGGCGGACGCACGGTGATCGGTGTCGAGGGCAATGCGCGGCCATCGACGGCTATCCGTGTTTCGGGTAACGTCAATCTCGTCGCACGGCAGATCGTGAATGCCGCGAATATCCAGATGCAAGGCTCGTCGTTGGGATTCCGACCGTGCACGCGCCGAACATCGCGGTTGCACTTTAGAGCTCGAATGCGACAGCGGCGGCGCAATAGACCGCAACACCGAAACCGGGCGGTGGAAACGCTCAGCCATCGGTTATCATCGTCGAAGTGCTCGGCTCAGCGACAAGCCGGATCCCGAAGAAACGGAGCAGCGCGATCGGCGACGGGACAGCAACAATGCCTGCGGCACGAACAGCGTGCTTCGTGTGCTCGGCAATAGGGCCCTGACTTCGCAACAGACGGCAGCACTCTCGGAAGACGAGAAACGCGCGATCCGCGAACGTCTCTCGCGCGCTCGAGCGACGTCGGAAAGAGAGCTTCGTCGCGGAGCTCTGAGTCGTATTAAATCAGTTTTACGCGCCGGTGCGCTGGCCTGTTGGCCCGCCACGTTGCTGGGGACAAGCCAACTCCGGACCAGATCGTCGCTGGGAAGAGTGTCCTTGGTGCGAGTGTTCGCAGCTCGAGACACAAATGGCGCGCCAGTCAGGATAAAACTGCGAACACGTATGTCATTGAGATTGTTTTGAATTTGTCGAGGTTGCGGATCAGGATATAGGCCTGTCCGCTAGGAGAGGACTTTCCTATTATAAGTTGGAAATGTCGGCGGTTGGCGCCTTACGTCTTCGTATAGTGGTCTTGCCGGAATGCTGTTGAACACTTGTCATAATTGCGTCCTATACCGCTCACGCTATCAATGTTGAGTTGAAATGTGGCGCCGCGGTTGCTCGGGTCTCTGGGGCGGCGAGGTTTTATGCTTCGCAATGGCGAATGGACGATACGCCCACGGTGTCGTTGTGCATGGTTTGCCTCGATGCTTGTCTGGTGCGGGATTTTGGTCGTGCAGGGATCCTCGAGCGTAGCTGCCGAACAGATGTCTGCTGCCCCGCAAAGCTTTTCGTTCGATATTCCCAGACAGTCGCTCGATGTGGCGCTTATCGCTTTCAGTACAGTAACCGGGTTTGAACTCGTTTATGAAAGCGCGGTGATCCGCCGGCTGGGATCGTCAGCCGTCCGCGGCCAGTTTACCGCGGAAGAGGCCGTGGCACAGATACTGAGGGAAACGGGACTACGTGCACGCAAGGTCGCAGCCACGACGATCACGATCTCTCGCGATCCCGAAAACCCGAAAGGCGCGCTTGTCCGCCGCCCCGAGTATGATCCGCACGCAGCCTATTTCGCTGCGATCCAGGACAGTCTGAAAGAGGCATTCTGCGACAGCGGGATTGCGAGAGTGAACGGTGAACGGCTGATCATGCGCTTTCGTGTGACACCCGGCGGCGAGATAGCTCAACTTGAGATGCTGGACCTGTCCAATCGTGATGGGAGGAGGCCCGCGATTGCAGATGCACTCTCTCGATTGACCCTAAAAAAGCCGCCGCCTGCGGATCTGCCGCAGCCCTTGATGGGGTTGGTACGGCCCATGATGGGGGCCGAGGATTTGCGATGCGTATCGCGGCATTGATGGTCAATCAATACGGCTTCTATACGGAGCCGCTGGCGTCATGAATGCAGCGACATGGGAAGCGCTGCGCCTCCTTTTGGTGGAGCGCTATGATGAATTTCACAAGCGATTGCGGCGCCGACTTGGCTCGGGCGATCTCGCTCATGAAACGCTTCACGAAACCTTCGTGCATCTGAACCGATCCACGGACGTCGCTGCCATCGAGCGCCCCGACGCTTATCTCTATCGGATCGCGCTCAACGTGGCGGCCATGCGCCGACGCTCGGAAACCCGGCTCGCTTCCGCGCTTGAAATCGAGGACGCGATCAATCAGGTGGATGAAACGGCGCATCCCGACCGCGTCGTCGAGGGGCGGTTCGACGTGGAGATATTGAAACAAGCCATCGCAGAACTGCCGGCCCGCCGACGCGCTATTTTCCTGGCGGCGCGGGTCGATGAAAGGCCAGTACGCAGCATTGCTTCCGCTCACGGTATCTCCACCAGGTTGGTGGAAATGGAGTTGCGCAAGGCGCTAGATCATTGCGCGGAAAAACTTGACAGGCCGTTGGTCTCGCGGCTTCGCTCAGCGCGTCGGCATGCATCTACCGTATTGAAGCACGATGGCGACGGCGATGACGAACTCTGACGACATCAAGCGATATAGGTGGTCGCGATCCGCTGCCGATGCCGCCGAGGCGCGTCGCCGGGAGGCGCATGCCTGGGTGGTGCGGCTCAGGCCGGGCGCGGCGACGACCGGTGACCTCGATGATTTCCGGAAGTGGGCAGGCCAGAGCCACGCGCATGCCATGGCCTTTGCGGACGCGCGGCAGTTGTGGGAGCAGGTCGGTCCTGTTGCGCACGGCGCGGCCATCGATGCTGCTGTATTGGTCCCCACACGTTCGGTGCTACGGCGTCGCCAGTTTATCGGTGGCGCGCTGGCCGCTGCGGCAGCGAGTTATGTAGCGGTCAGCCCACCGATGGGGCTATGGCCATCGCTGCCCGATATCCTCGGGGCCGACTATCGCACCAGCAAGGGCGAACGGCGCCTGGTTGCGCTCGCCGACGGCGCGTCGATCGATTTGAATACACAGACCAGCAT
>CALRZK010000124.1:0-7712 GCA_943372615.1 Bradyrhizobium ivorense
CTTGCAGATCGTGCAGCACAGCAATGACTGTCGTCCCCGCAGCAGCGACCTCGCGCACGATCTGCATCACCTGGAACTGATGTCGCAGATCGAGCGCGCTGGTGGGCTCGTCGAGCAGCAACAGTTTCGGCCGGCGCACCAGCGCCTGCGCAAGACTGGCAAGCTGGCGTTGTCCGCCCGAGAGCTGATCGAATGCGCTCAAGGCAAGATCGACGATGCCGAGCCGCGCCAGCACCTCGAGCGAGGCATCGCGAAAACCGTCAGCGCTCCATGCCGTATCCGATGGCGGCGATGCGCGAAGTGCGCTGATGACGGCCTCAAGCACGCTGAGCGACATCCGCGGCGGCAGGAATTGCGGCATGAAGGCCATGAGGCTCGCGCGTTGCTGCGCCGATGCAGCCAACAGATGCTCCATGCCGAAGCGGACGGTACCACTGGCAGGAACCAGACCAGCCACCGCACGCAACAATGTCGTCTTGCCGGCACCGTTTGGGCCCACCAGCGCGGTCACCTGCCCGCTCGCGATCGTGGGCAATGTCAGCCCGCGCAGCACTTTGCGCGAACCATAGCCGGCGTAGAGATCGCGGATATCCAGTGTCGGCGCCGTCATATCGCGCCTCGCCGGCTGAAGATCAGCGAGAAGAACACCGGCAATCCGATCAGCGCCGTGACGATGCCAATGGGAATGATCACGCCGGGAATGATGCTTTTGCTGGCCACCGAGGCCAGCGACATGATGATGGCGCCGGTGAGAGCGCTCGCCGGCAGGAAGAAGCGGTGATCCTCGCCGATCAGCAGCCGCGCAATATGCGGGCCGGCGAGTCCGACAAAGCCGATGGTGCCGACAAAAGCCATGGCCGTGGCAGTGAGAATGCTGATGCGCAAGAGCGACATGAAGCGCAGTCGCGTGATGTTGATGCCAAGGCTGCGCGCGCGATCCTCGCCGAGCCGCAGCGCCATCATCGGCCACGCCGCACGCTGTGCAAAAGGCAGCGCAATGACGGCGACGAGCGCCAGCAACCGCACCTTCTCCCAGCTGGCGCGCGTCAGGCTGCCCATGATCCAGAAAACAAGCTGCTGCAGCGCTTGCTGGCTGGCGAGAAACTGCGTCAGTGCTACCAGCGCATTGAAGGTGAAGAACAGCGCGATGCCGCACAGGACAAGAATATCCGTGCCCGAGCCGCGCATCCGCACCACCGACTGCAGCACGATAACGGCGATGAAGGAGAACACAAAAGCATTGGCCGAGATGATCCAGTTCTGCGGCACGCCGGGAATGCCGACACCGAGTACGATGGCGAGCGCGGCACCGAACGATGCGGCTGATGAAACGCCGAGCGTGAACGGGCTAGCGAGCGGATTGCCGAGAATAGTCTGCATTTCCGCGCCGGCTGTCGCCAGTGAGAGGCCAACCAGCACCGCGAGCAACGCCTGGGGCAGCCGCACTTCCCACAGGATCGCCCCCTGCGACGACGACAGCGTGCTGCCATCGATGATGCCGCCGACGGCATCAACGAGGCCGAGGCTGGACGGGCCGGTGCCGAGGTCGAGCGCAAAAGCGAAGGCGCTCATCAGTGCCAGCACGCCAACAAACGTCACACGACGGCGAATGACGCGCCGATAGGCTGCCGCTGCGGCTTGCGACGCAATGTCCGTCACTTGAGATCGATCCAGTAGATGCCGCTCATCGGCACCGCGAGGAATTTAGCATTGATCTCGGCCATGGTCGCGTCGGGATCGATATCCTTCATCGCCTGCGGATGCAGCCAGCGTGCGAGCGCTTCCGTCGCCAGCAGGTTCAGCGGCGTCGACATCATGTTGTGGAACAGGCCATGTGTCCGCTTGGTCTTGATCGCGCGGAGCTCGGCGAAGCCAGGTCTTGCGACCACCGCGGCGAGCCGCTGCTGGATCGTCGCAGCATCGAAGCCCGGACCGATGACCAAACCGCCCGCAGCCTTCAGATGCGCGCCACCTGTGCCGACATAGACCTCAGGATTTTGCGCGATGACATATTCGAGGCCAAGCTGCGCCGTCGGCCCCTTCGAGACCGCGGCAGAGATGCTATCGCCGCCGGCAAAAGCGATGAAACGGCCGATATTGCCGGCGCCGAGCGCATGGCAGCAATCGGTGGTGCTGGCATGGGTTTCGAACAGGATCGTCGGCCGCTTCGCGCCCGACGCCGCAACACGCTCAGCGATGCGCTTCATATGCGCCTCGTAGAAGGCAATGTAGTCCTCGGCCTGCTTATCGCGCCCGGTGACGCGGCCGAGCACGCGCATGCTGGCAACCGTGTTCTCGAATGGATTGATGAAGAAATCCGTGAACACCACAGGAATGCCGGCGGCTTCGAGTTGTCGAGCGACGTCGCTGCCACGACCGCTGGGAGCAAAACTGGTGCCGAGCACAGCTAGATCCGGCTTGATGGCGATCGCCTTCTCCACCGAGAACGAACCGTCATTGCTCATGCCGAGCACGGGAATGTCATCGATGGCGGGGAATTTCGCGCGATAAAGCGCGTAGCTCTCACTGTCGTTACGGCGAAAATCGCCGAGCCATCCCGCGACCAGGCTGACAGGATCGGGATGCAGCAACGACAGGCCGATAATCTGACGCCCTTCGGCAAGGATGATCCGCTTCGCCGGCTGCGGCAGTGTGATGGTGCGCCCGGTGATGTCGGTGACCTGCACAGGCTCAGCGGCGGCTGGCGCGAAGGCCAGCCAAATGCCGAGCGCACCGGCGGCCAGCGCAATCATCATGGATCGGCGATTCAACGAGATCATCATGCGCCTGACATCAGCGAGAACCGCAATGCGCGGCTGATCGCGGCCGGCAGCACCGATGCGTGGTTCTCATCCTCGAATTCCTTGTAGGTCACCGCGAGCGCAGCCGCGTCCATGGTCGCGAGATCCGATGCGAGGCCTTGCGCATTCTCTACCATCTTGTTGCGCCGAATCCACGAGTCGTAGTCGGCCGACGAGCCGTCGCCGGATTGCGCCTCGGCCTGTTCAAGACTTCCCACGGTGACGAGCAGACGGCGCGTCGGCAACACCGGCGGCGCCGCCATGAATCGTGCCTTCGCCGCCATCAACTGATCGCCGCCAAACCAGATCGAAGGGCTCGCAGCTGCATAATTCCGGAACATGGCCGGGCGCGTGAACAATGCGTGCAACACGAACAGCCCGCCGAAGGAATGGCCGAACAATGCGCTCTGATCGGGATCGACATCGAACTCCCCCGCGATCATCGGCTGCAATTCATCGGCGATGAAATCGAGGAATTCATCGGCGCCACCTGTCCGGGTCCAGCCGCCCCGATCCGGCCGCTGCGGCAGCGTGTCTTCCGGCACAGGCGGCGTGTAATCATAGGTGCGGCGTTCGGCATCGAGCCAAAGCGTTGTGGGATAGCCGATCCCGACGACGATCGCCGGCCGCACACCGGTGCGCTCCGGCCGGCGCGACTGCAGCGCCGTTGCTGCCGCCGCGATGGGAAAGGTGCCGTTACCATCCAGGAGAAAGACAACAGGCATCTTGGCCTGCAACTGACCGGTGGCCGGCTGCCAGACGAAGATGCGGTAATCGCGCTTGGTTTTCGACGTCACGTCGCGAACACTTGCGCCAGGCAGCATCACATTCGGCATATAGAAATCGCTTTGCTGGCTGTTTGGCTCGCATGATCCGGCATCGACAGACCGCCGATGCCGGATCAACTCACTTACCACTGATAACGGATCGTCCCGAGCGTCGTGCGGCCATTGCCGTAGAAGCACTGGGTCAACGAAGCGCAGGCCGAGACATAAGTCTTGTTGGTGATGTTGGTCATGTTGACTGCCAACTTCCAACCCTTGAGTTGCGGCGAGGCGCCGGCCAGATCGTAATGCACCGCGAGGTCGCCCAGCGTGTAGGCCGGCACGATCAACGCCGCCGAATTGGCGGAGTCGCCGAACGACGAACCGACATGGCGCACGCCACCACCGAAGCCGAAGCCGGCGAGCGGACCGTTCTGGAAGGTGTAGTCCATCCAGAGCGACGCGGTATTCGAAGGAGCGCCGACGGGTGTCTTGCCCAGGATCGCGACCGTACCGCCGCTGACGGGCTGACCAGCACCATTGAGCACATAGCTGGTCGCGGTCTGGTTGCTCTCCGTGACGCGGATATTGGTATGCGAATAGGCGGCGATGACATCGAGGCCAGGCTGCAACGTGACCTTGCCCGACAGTTCAATGCCGTTGGATCGCACCTGTCCCAGCTGTGTCTGGCAGAAGCTGGTTCCGGCAGCAGCCGTGCACGGATAGGCCGTCGACAAGCGTGCAGTATCCCATGCCAGGACATTGTTCTGCGTAATGTCGAAATAGGACAGCATGAAGAAGCCGTTCAGGCCGACCGGCTGATACTTGATGCCGGCTTCATACTGCTCGCCGGTGGTCGGAACGAACGCCTTGCCCGTATAGTCAGTACCGACGGTCACGCTCGGTTCGAACGACGTCGAATAGCTGGCATAGGGCGCGAAGCCGTTTTCGAACTCATAGGTCGCCCCAACGCGCCAGGTTGCCGCCGAGTCGGATGGCCGCACCGTTGTCGTGGCGGTCGGCGTCACGATGCGCGTCGATGCATTGGCCCAATCCTGACGCACGCCGGCGACGACATTCAGCTTACCGATCCTGACCTGATCCTGCAGGTAGATGCCCGTTTGCTCGCGATCAGTGTTGTTCTGCGAGTTGATGGCAGGCGCGGAGATGTTGGCATAGGTCGGGTTGAGGTAATTGACGTAGGTCGCAGTCGTATTGTTACCGTACCGCGCAGTGGCCGACGTGTTTTGATAGTCAAGACCGACCAGGACGGTATGGTGCAGCCACCCCGTCGAGAACTTGGCTTCGGCCTGGCTATCGACAGCAAATGCCTTGAGCTGTTCGAGATAGTTCGTGCTGGTGCGCCCGATACATGTGGTGTTGGCCACGCCGGCACCGCATGAATTGGCAGCGGTCGCATAGCCGGTGACCGACAGCGCCTTGAAGTCGCTGCTGACTTCCATGTAACGCAAATTCTGGCGAACTGCCCAGGTCTCGTTGAAATGATGCTCGAACTCGTAGCCGACCGAGGTCTGCTCGCGCGAATAAGTATTCACATTTGGATTGCCGGAGAAGAAGTTCTTCGGAATCTGCTGTCCGCTCGCATTGGGCAGCAAAATTCCAACGGCCGGCAGCCAGTTCGGTTGATAGCTCGAGGGATCCTTGGTGTAGCTCGCATGCACCGTCAGCGTCGTGTCGGTCGACGGGCGCCAGGTGATCATCGGCGCGAACATCTGGCGTTCGGTCGTGGTGTAGTTCACTTCGGTGTCCGCCTTGCGGCCGAGCCCGATCAGGCGGTACAGCAGATCGCCTTCCTTGGTCAGCGGTCCGCTAACGTCGAAGCCGCCTTCGATGCGATTGTGGTCGCCGAAGCGGGTGAAGACCTCGCCCTGCGCCGTCGTCGTCGGCCGCTTGCTGATCAGGTTGACCATGCCACCGAGATTGTTCTGCCCGTATAGGACCGAAGCCGGGCCGCGCAGGACTTCGACGCGCTCGAGCAGGAACGGATCGACCGACGGCATCGCATAGGACACGCCGCGTGGCATCCGCAGCCCATCCCAGAAATGCAGATAATTGGCAGCACCACCGAAGCCGCCGAAGCCACGGATGAAGACGTTGTCAAAGCGATCACCGACACGCGTTTCCGACACCACGCCGGGCTCGTAGCGGAGTGCTTCCGCTACGCTGCGCGCGCCCTGCTGCGAGATCTGGTCTCGGGTGACCACGGTGATCGACTGCGGGCTCGCCATAATGGACGTATCCGTCTTGCTTCCGGTCCCCGAACGTTTGGCGACAATGCCGCGAACTGGGCCACGCGCAGTCTCGCGCGGCGCAGCCTCGACGGCCGGCGGCGGAGCTGCGGCTGTGCGGCGCGCGGGCGCCACAGTGCGGGCGGCGCGCTGCTTCGGTGCGGCGCGGACGGTGCGCGGCGCTGGAGCATCCACAGTCACCGACGGCAATGTTGCACTGTTTGCCTGCTGAGCCAGCACCGACGTGGCATCGACGAACGGAAGCGCCAGAGCGAGAGGAGAGACATGGAGCAGCCGGCTCCAGCGCAATTGTGTCGTCATGTGTCGGTGATCCCCGTGAAATCCAGTAGCGCCAGATGAAATCCCCGGTCTGACGCCATGGTCTCATGGCATGCGATGTACGGGCGAGATAGGCGCGGACTTTCGTTTGCCGGACTCTCGCTTTTGCTTGGGGTTAGGAGACCTATAAACTGTCGCAGCTACGCTGAGACGCTAGCGAAGGCTGCTCGGCGAAATCCCGAACCGCTTGCGGAAGATGGTGGCAAAATGTGCCGCGCCGTAGCCGACATGATAAGCTGCCTCGGACACGCTCATCTCGCCCGATGCGATCAGCTTGTAGGCCTGTTCCAGACGATATTCCTGCAGGAAGCCGAACACCGTCGCCCCATAGACGCAGCGAAAGCCATCGCTGAGCTTGCGGACATTGAGACCCACCTGCTGCGCCAGCCCTTCCAGCGAGGGCGGCTGCTGCATGGCCTCGATCAGCAGCTCCCGCGCCTGCCGGATGCGATCGAAGTCGCGCGACGACAGCTGCAAGGCCTGCGGCGCCCTCGCCTGGCTGAGACAGGAGGAAATCGCGAGCGCCGCCAGTTGCATCGCCTTGCCGCCGAGATAGAGCTCGCGCTCCGCACCGCGGATCGGGCAATTCATGATCTGCGCGCTGAGCGCCTGCAGCGCGTGGCCGGCGGAGCACGACATCAGGAACGCATCCTGATCGGCCGAACCGCGCGATGCCTCAAATGACGCAGCCATGGTCTGAGCCATCTCAGTGCTGACCAGCCCCTCCTGCATCTGCACGATGACGTAGCGCACCGGCACATCGGCCGCGAAGACCTGATCGCGCTCGGCGCCATTCGGTGAGCGAATCACCAGTGCCGCAGGACCGCAGACCTCGCGCCCGGCGCCCTCGCCCACCGCGATCTGCAACCGGCCACTGAGCAGCAGCACGATCTTCACGCCGGCCGGCAGTGTCGCATTCACCCGTTTCGGCTGATCAAAACTCTGCACACCCGCGGACACGACAAGCGCACCCGACAACAGGGTCAATCTCTCATTGGGATGGGATGATGCGGCGGCGGTCAAGGGAGAGGCGTCGGCTCAGCAGGGCATGAACCTGTCTCACTAGATCAATTAGTCCGCCACGCCAAAGTTGAATTCGTACCGTGAACTTACAATTGGTCGAAACGGCCGCGACACAGGCCTCATTTGCTCAGGACATAGTCGTGATCACGCTGCATTGGTCGGGACAAGCTTCGCAATGGTTGCAAGCAGGTCGGTTTGCGTGATGAGCCCGCCAATGGTCCACTCGCGGTCGATAATAATGACCGCATGGGTGCGCCCATCGGTCAATGTCGGCAGCAGGGCCACGGCAGATGTCCGGGCAGACGCCGTGGAGGCCGGCGACATGCGCGCGCCGATATCGCCGCTCTTGTCGAGGATCTCGCGCAGGCCGATGGTTCCGACGAGATGCCCCTGCCGGTCAATTACCGGCAGTGTCCGCACATTGTGTTTCAGCAATCGCGTACGCGCGAGTTCGACATCGTCCCACACGCCCACCGTCACCACATCGCGGGACATGATGTCCTCGCACAGGATGCTGCCATGGGTGCGCAGCAAAG
>CALRZK010000125.1:0-7710 GCA_943372615.1 Bradyrhizobium ivorense
AGAAATCCAGCGAGATCAAGCCGCCGACCTCCGAGTCGATCGCGCGTGAGGTCGCACAAGAGAAGAAGAGCGAAGCACCTGCCATCGCGCCCGTCGCAACCGTCGAGGCGCCGAAGGTCGAGGCAGCCAAGCCGGAGCCGGTGAAGACGGCCGAAGCTGCGGCTGCTCCTGTTCCGGCGCCTGTGATCGCTGCAGCGCCTGTGAAGGAGGCTCCGCCGGCACCTGCGCCTGTCACGCCTGCAGCACTGCCGCCCGCGGTCGCCGGTCTCCCTGTGGAGATCAAGCGCAGCAGCGAAGGCGTGAGCATGAATTTCGCGGTCCCGGCGCCGACGCCGGTGGCGCTGTTCCGCCGCGGCGAGATGCTGTGGCTGGTGACGGATTCCACCAAGCCGATCGACGTCGCTGCGATCCGCCGCGACAGCGGCTCGGTCGTTGCCGATGCCGAGGCGATCAAGCTCGACAAGGGGCAGGCGGTGCGCATCCGTCTGAACCGTCCGCAACTCGCCTCGCTCTCCGCCGAAGATGCCAATGGCAGCGGGCAGGCCTGGACGCTCACACTGGCCGACACGCGGCAGACGCAATCGCAGCCGCTATCGGCCGTGCGTAACATTGCCGATCCGTCGAAAGCCAGCGTGCAGGTCCCGCTCGCGCGGCCCGGCCTGAAGCATCGTATCACCGATCCCGATGCCGGAGACGTTCTTACTGTCATCACCGCATTGCCGCCGGCGCGCGGCTTCGTCCGTCGCCAGGACTTTGTCGAATTCTCATTGCTGGAGTCCGTTCACGGCGTTGTCGTGCTGACGAATTCCGACGAGGTGGCCGTCGATGCCGCGACCGACAAAGTGACGCTCACGCGTCCGGGTGGCCTGACGCTGTCGCCGGCCGATGCGGCTCCGCAGCGTGCATCCACAGTGGCGCGACCGATCTTCGATGTCGGGCAGTGGCGGATCGATCAGGAAGGGCCGTTCAACAAGCGCTACGATAGACTGATCGATGCGGCAGCCACTGCCGATACCGGCTCCGTTGCCAACGCCCGCATGGATCTCGCCAAGTTCTACATGGCGCGTGGCATGTATCACGAAGCCAAGGGTGTCGCCGATCTCGCGATCTCCGACATGAAGCCGGGCGAAGAGAATGCTGCAGCGCTTGTCATTCATGCCGTGGCGAGCGCGCTGATCAATCGTCCCGAACAGACTTTTAAGGACATCGCCCAACCGGTGCTTGGTCCGGGCTATGACGCCGAATTGTGGAAGGCTTTTGCTTATTCCAAGCAGGGCAAATGGGTCGAGGCGCGCGAGCGTTTCAAGAATTCGGAATTCACCCTCGCAGCCTTGCCGCCCGACCTGCAGCGTATCGGGCTGATGATGGCGCTGCGCGCCGCGCTTGAGGTGAAGGACTATGGCAGCGCATCGGCCCGCGGCAGCGAGCTGGAAGTGGTTGGCATCCCGGCCGAGATGAAGCCTTCAGCGACGCTGCTGAGCGGTTGGCTCGACGAAGCGCTCGGCCGCGAGAAAGACGCGCTGTCGAAATATGCCGAAGTCACCGGCTCCGTTGATCGTCCATCGGCGGCCGAGGCCAAGCTGCGCGAAATCGTGCTGCGTCAGAAGCGCAACGAGATCAGCGAAGACGACGCGCTGAACGAGCTCGAAACGCTCGCGGTCACCTGGCGGGGTGATGGCATCGAAGTCCGCGCACTGCAATTGCTGGCACAGATGTATGGCAAGGCCGGTCGCTATCACGATGCACTCATGGCGGCTCGGACCGCGACCGAACGCCAGGCGAATAGCGAAGCCGCGCGTCAGGTGCAGGACGATGCGCAGGCGCTGTTCTCGGACGTGTATCTCTCGCCGAAAGGCGACAAGCTGCCGCCGGTGGAAGCGCTCGCGATGTTCTATGAGTTTCGCGAGCTGACGCCGATCGGTCGCCGTGGCGACGAGATGATCCGCCGCCTCGCTGACCGCCTCGTGGCCGTCGATCTGCTCGATCAGGCCGCCGAGCTTCTGCAATATCAGGTCGATCATCGTCTCGAAGGCGCTGCGCGGTCGCAGGTCGCGGCGCGTCTGGCGACCGTCTATCTGATGGCTCGCAAGCCCGATCGTGCCATCGCAGCGATGCGCACCACGCGCATCAACGATCTCTCCGGTGAACTACGCCAGCAACGTCTGCTGCTCGAAGCGCGCGCGCAGAGCGATATCGGTCGCCGCGATCTCGCGCTGGATATCATCGCCAATGTCGCCGGGCGTGAAGCGATCCGGCTGCGTTCGGATATCTATTGGTCGTCGCGACGCTGGCGCGAGGCGGCCGAACAGATCGAACTCTATTACGGTGATCGCTGGACCGACTTCACGCCACTCACATCAGGCGAGAAGAGCGACGTTATCCGCGCCGTGGTCGGTTACGCACTGGCCGAGGATGCCCTGGGCCTCGCACGCTTCCGCGAAAAATTTGCGCCGTTGATGAATTCCGGCACCGACAAGATTGCCTTCGACACCGCGAGCAAGCCGGCCACCGGTAACAGTTCGGAATTCGCCGCCATCGCGAAGATGGCGGCTTCGGTCGATACGCTCGATGGCTTCCTGCGCGAGATGAAGCAGCGCTTCCCGGAAAGCAGCGCCAAGGCGACCGTGCCGGGTGTGGCCGACATGGCGCCGACCGGCTCGCTGCCGTCGATGCCGACACGGCCGGTGGTGAAGGTGCGCAAGATCGAGATGGGGCGGTAACCTCGCCCCGCTTGCGGGGAGAGGTCGGAGCCGAGCGTTAGCGAGGCTTCGGGTGAGGGGGCTCTCCACCCACTCCGAACTTGCAGAGGCTTCCCCTCATCCGTCCCGGCTACGCTACGCTTCGCCGGGCCCCCTTCTCCCCGCAGGCGGGGAGAAGGGAAAAGCTACTGCCCGTAACTTTGCACCAGACTGCCCGCCACCAGCGACCAGCCGTCCACCAGCACGAAGAAGATCAGCTTGAACGGCAGTGACACCACGGCCGGCGGCAGCATCATCATGCCCATCGCCATCAGGACTGACGCGACCACGAGGTCGATGATCAGGAAGGGCAGGAACAGCAGGAAGCCGATCTCGAAGGCGCGCTTGAGTTCGGAGATCATGAAGGCGGGCACGAGAATGCGGAGCGACATCTCGTCGGGCGTGGCCGGCGGTGCCTCGCCGGACAGGTCCATGAACAGTTTGACGTCCTTCTCGCGGACGTTCTTCTGCATGAAGGTGCGCAGCGGGCCTGACGCGCGCACCAGTGCCTGCTCGACGGTGATGTCATTGGCGATCAGCGGCTTGATGCCGTCGTCATAGGATTTCTGCAGCACCGGCCCCATCACGAAGGCGGTGAGGAACATCGCCAGCGCGACAATCACCGTATTCGGCGGCGCCGTCGCCGTGCCGAGCGCCGTGCGCAGCAATGACAGCACGACCACGATGCGCGTGAACGACGTCATCATGATCAGGATCGACGGCGCGATGGAGAGCACCGTCAGCAGCGCAATCATCTGCACGGCGCGCTCGGTGACGCCGCCGCCACCGCCGCCGAGATTGATGCTGATATCCTGCGCCATCGCCGGGCTCGCAAGGAGCCCGGCGGCGATCAGGACAGAGGTGAAAACTACTCTACGCGGAAGGTTGGCCGGTCTCACGAAGACGACTTCGGCCGTCCCAGCAGGGACGCCATCTCGTCTTCGAGATTCTCGAAACCGGACTTGGTCGGCGGCGTGATCGCCGGCGCTTCGGCGCGGCTCGCAGTGGCGATCGAAATCTCCGGTGCCCGCGGACGAGGCGCCGTGGGGGCATCGGGCGCAACCGAAGGCGCGCCAATGCGCGGCTCAGGAGCTTCCGAGCGAGTTGGCTCGCCGGACGGGCGACGCAGGGCTGCTTCGAGACGCTGCGCCATGTCGGCGAGGTTCTGGTCCGCAGCGGAAATGGCGGCCGGGGTCGACGGTGTGGTCGAAGCGACCGGTGGCGTGATGGCGGGGGCCTCCGGCTTTGCAGCAACGATCGGTGCAGCCGAAATATTGGCGCGCTCCAGCGGGCGGGCTGGCGGCATGGTGCGGATCGGCGGATCGGCGCGCATCGGGCGCGGCATCATCGGCTCAGAGCGCGGCATCTCGGAACGCGGCGTCTCCGGACGGGAGGCGCGGAGCATGGCGGGCTCACGCTGCGGCGTGGGAGCCGGCGCTGGCTCGGGACGTGGCTCCGGACGGGCCGGAGGCTCGGGCGTCACGGCGGCGATCGTGGGCTCCGGGCGACGCTCGGGCAGGACGGCAGCAACCGGGCGGCGCGGCTCTTCGCTGAACGACGGACGGGCAGGGCGGGCCGGGGGCGCCGGCTCAGGCGCAACATCCGGCTCGGAGAGTTCGACGGGCTCCGGCGGCGTCCAACTCGGCGTATCGGCGAAAGACGGGCCACGCGAGGTCTCGCGCTGGGGAGCCGGATCGCGTTCGCGGCCTGAGGCGGCGCGGACAATGTTCGGCTCGACCACGATGTCCGAGGGACCGCCGATCATGATCAGATGCTCGACATTGTCCCGGCGGACCAGCACGAGGCGGCGGCGGCCGTCGACAGCGGCGGCGTCGATCACGGCGAGGCGCGGCATCCGGCCGCGGGCGGAATTGGCACCGAGTCGATTGCCGCCGAACCGGCGCACCAACCAGGCCGCGAGGCCGATCAGTGCCAGCACGAAAACGAAGGCAAGAATGAAAGTGACCGGTTGTTGCATCCCAAAATCCCCAGACAAACGATCGCTCCTTCCGCTCATGCGTCCGATGCCAGTCGATTCTGCAATCGACACGGGCCGGACCACGCGGAAATCGCGCTCCGTCTGTTAACGCCCCCCGGCGGAACCTGCCGATGGTTAATAATAAACTATGAATCGCCGCAGCCAAAACGACTTCTAGCCGCCCCGTCGCCTGGCCGAGCTTTGTGGTTAATCGGGCAATTCGGGCGAAAAAGCGATGCGAGGCGTAATAATCCCGCATTTTACGGGTTTGCTTTACGTTTCGGTAATCATCTGCGCCGGGAGTTAACTGGTTGTTAACCATGCAGGCGGCAAATTCTGCCTAGCTTCGGACATGGCGTCCGGGCGCGGCGGAGACCTCCGATGGCGATCAGCGACATGCCGATGTTGTCGGTGCTGCGCACCAAGATGCAGTGGCACCAGGAACGGCAGCGTGTATTGGCGGAGAATGTCGCCAATTCGGATACTCCGAAGTTCAAGCCACGCGATCTGGTGGAGCCGAAATTCGACAAAATGGGCGGGCCGGCGGTTGGCGGCGCCATGGGAGTGCTGCCGATGATGCGCGCCCAGGGCGTCAATCTTGCGCCGTCCGGCGCGCCCGCCAATTTCGACGTCAATGGCCGCGTTGGCTACGAAACGCGCCCCGCCGGCAATGCCGTCAATCTCGAAGACGAGATGCTGAAGGTCTCCGCCAACCAGATGGATTTTGCCGCGGCGTCGTCGCTTTACACCCGCAGCCTCGGTCTTCTGAAGACCGCTATCGGCAAGCGCTGAGCTGAGGAGAGCAAGAGATGGCCGACAACAGCAGTGATTTCGCCAGATCGATGGGGATTGCGACCTCGGGCCTCCGTGCCCAGGCCGGTCGCATGCGCGTCATCTCGGAAAACATCGCCAATGCGCAGTCGACCTCGCAGACGGCGGGCGGCGATCCCTATCGCCGCAAGGTGCCGACATTCACCTCCGAGCTCGATCGTGCCCTGGACGCGCGCACCGTCGGTCTCGGCCGCGTGCGGCCGGACATGTCGGCTTTTCCCACACGCTACGAGCCGGGCAATCCCGGCGCCGATGCCGCCGGCAACGTCAAGGTGCCGAACGTCAATTCGCTGGTTGAAATGACCGACATGAAGGAAGCCCAGCGTTCCTATGAGGCCAATCTCAACATCATCAGCGCCACGCGCCGCATGATCCAGCGCACCCTCGATATCCTCAAGGCCTGAACAGGACACTGACCATGGCAGCCCCGAACGTCGCCGCGAACGCCTATGCAAGCCTTTCCCGTATCATGGACGGCGCCGGCGGCGTCGGCGGTCTCAACAAGGTCGCCGACAGCGGCGCCGGTCCGTCCTTTGGTGCCGTGCTCAAGGAAGCGCTTGGCAGCGTGCTCGATGCGGGCCGCAAATCGGACGCGCAGACCGTCGCCATGGCCAATGGCAAGGCGAATGTCATGGATGTGGTCACCGCCGTGGCCGAGACCGACGTTGCCGTCTCCACGCTGGTATCGGTGCGCGACCGCGTCATCCAGTCCTACGAAGACATTTTGAAGATGCAGATCTAGTCGCTGCTCTCTCCGCCGTCATTGCGAGCGGAGCGAAGCAATCCAGTTCTTTCGTCCCACACCCCCTGGATTGCTTCGTCGCCAAGTGGCTCCTCGCAATGACGGCGATTTTCTTTCTTGAAGGACACCCCAATGACCGGCCCTGAAACTCTCGACGTCGCCCGCGATGCGATCTGGACCATCGTGCTGGTCTCCGGGCCGCTGATGGTGGTTGGACTCGTCGTCGGTGTCGTGATCTCGCTCGTGCAGGCCCTGACCCAGGTGCAGGAGCAGTCTTTGGTCTTCGTGCCGAAGATTCTCGCGGTCTTTGCCACCATGATGCTGGCTTTACCCTTCATGGGCGATACGCTGTCGAGCTACATGCTGCGGATATCGTCGCGAATCATCGGGGGGTGATACACATCCCTCATGCGCATTGACGTTTCGCTCTTGCCGGCTCTCGCTGCTGCCTTCATGCTGGTCTTCGCCCGCGTGGGAGCGATGGTGATGCTGTTGCCCGGCTTTGGCGAAAGCAACATTCCGATGCGCATCAAGCTGTCGATCGCGCTGGCGCTGACCTTGATTCTGCTGCCGGCCCATCGCGCCGCCTATAGTGTCGACATGACCTCGATGGCTCCGATGCTGGTGCTGATGCTGCGGGAGATCATCATCGGCATCGTGCTCGGAGCCACCGCGCGCGTCACCATTTCGGCGCTGTCGGTGGCGGGCTCGGTCATCGCCCAGCAGCTCGGTCTCGGCTTCGTCACCTCGGTGGATCCGACCCAGGGCCAGCAGGGCGTGCTGATCGGCAACTTCCTTAATCTGCTCGGCATGACGCTGATCTTCGCCACCGATACGCATCACCTCGTGATTGCGGCGCTGAGCGACAGCTACAAGATCTTCACGCCGGGTGAGATCTTGCCGACGGGGGACGTCGCTTCACTCGCGACCAATGCCTTCACCGTAGCTTTCAAGATCGGCATCCAGTTGGCGGCGCCGTTCCTTGTCTTCGGCCTCGTCTTCAATATGGGGCTCGGCGTGCTGGCGCGCCTGATGCCGCAGATGCAGGTCTATTTCGTCGGCGTGCCGCTCTCGATCATGATCGGCTTCCTGATCTTCGCGCTGGTGCTCTCGGCCATGATGGGCACTTACATGGATTACTTCGCTGGTGTGATGCACCAGATGATGCCGCGGACATAGGAGGGCGCCTGTGGCCGAGGATAGTGAGAATGAAAAAACACACGACCCCACACAGAAGAAGCTCGACGACGCGCATGAACGCGGCGACGTAGCCAAAAGCCAGGAGGTCAACACCTGGTTCCTGCTGGCCGGCGGCACGCTGGTGCTGTCGTCATTTCACGGCTCTATCGGTACAGGTCTGCTGACGCCGATGAAGAACCTGTTGCAGAATTCGTGGATGATCAGCGCCGATGGCCCGGCCC
>CALRZK010000126.1:0-7691 GCA_943372615.1 Bradyrhizobium ivorense
ATCTGCCGTGCCTTGAACGCTGCGACCCGTTTGGTGATGTCCGAGCGCTCCGAGACCGGCGCATATTGTGTTGGGCGCTTGGGCAAATCAGCGACGATGTTCGTCGGTGCACTGATGATTTCAATGCCAGGCGTTGTTGCGTTCACGGCTGGCTCTGCGATTGCTTCGGGCAAGGCGATCAGTTCAAGAACTGGTGACGCAGCAGTCGCATTTACGTCGTCTGAAGCCGCGACAGGCGTCAGTCCGAGTTTGCTTGCTGCTGCCGGATGTGCCGAGGCGACTTGCTGAACGAATGCCAGCGTCTGTGCCACCAACCGGTCACGCTCTTCTTTCCAAGATGCCATGACGCGTTCCCTACCCAAGTTCTATTGTCGTGGCAGCTTCGAACTGTCGTCAACCTTACCGGGTTGCCGGCCAACTCGGTGGATGACTGGTGGTCCATCCTTGCGGCTCATTAACGATATCGCTAGTCCGGACAGACACGGGAGATTGCCATGACAAAGTTTGATCTGGACTCACTGAGCATCGAAGAACTCGCCGCATTGCGGGATCGTGCAACCGACAAACTGGCCGAGAAGGTCGCCGCCCGGCAGGCGGAGCTGGAAGCGGAACTCGAGAAACTCGCGCAATACGGCAAGGTCGCCAAGAAGTCGCAGGCAACGCCCGTTGCGAAGTCCAAGAAGGATGATGCCAAGCACGATGGTAAGGCGGATTTGTCGCCGACGGATGTGTCGCGGGCCGCTTGACGCCGGCTTTGCGGCAGGATTTCTGAGGGATGGGTCGTTGTGGCCCAAGTCGACAATGATGTGGCGGTGCGTTGGCACCGCTTACATTTGATCAATTTGTTTAAAATGCCCATGCCCAGGCGCGCGTTTTGCGCGCCACCGAGAGGAGCATGACCGTATTACTCTGGAGTGCGTAATGTCGCCGCCTGACTTGAAGACCCTGTCCGTTCCCGAATTGCTGTCGTTGCGAGACGATATCGACAAGCAGCTATTGGCTCATAGGGCTGAGTTGCAGGCTCAGCTCGCGCAGATCGGCAGCGTGAACGGCAAGGGCGGTCCCACGCGCGGCGTCAAGATCGCTCCAAAATATCGGCATCCTATCACGGGCGAGACCTGGACAGGACGCGGTGGCGTGGCCGGATGGCTGGCACGAGAGATCGAAGCCGGTCGCACCCGCGAAGACTTTCTGATCGAGAAGCCGAGCCGTGTCGTCAAAAACGGACGCGGCAAGACGCCGTAAGCGCATCGATCATGCCGTCGCGGGTGGTACCGAATGGCCATCTGCGGCATTGTCGTCTCGACATTCCGATCCGGATGACATCGCATCATGATTGCAGCAGATTTTCGTAGCGGCGTGGACAAACTCGGCGAACTGATTGCGGAGTCGCGCGTCATCGTTCCTTTTACCGGCGCTGGCATCTCCACTGAAACAGGCATTCCGGATTTTCGTTCGCCGGGCGGATTGTGGACTCGTAACAGACCAATTCCGTTCGATGAGTTCGTCGCGGATCAGGATGCGCGTGACGAATCATGGCGTCGCCGATTCGCGACGGAAGAGGTGTTCGCTGCGGCAACACCGGGCCGCGGTCACCTCGCATTGGCGTCGCTTTACAAGGCTGGAAAGATTCCCGCCATCATCACGCAGAACATCGACAATCTGCATCAGGCCTCGGGCTTTGCTGCAGACGACGTGATCGAGCTTCACGGCAATACGACTTACGCACGCTGTATCGGCTGCGAAGCGCGATACGAACTGCCATGGGTGAAAGCGCGCTTCGACGAACAGGGATGCGCGCCAGACTGCGCTGAATGTGGTGCGCCGGTGAAGACAGCAACGATCTCGTTCGGTCAGGCGATGCCTGAACATGAGATGCGCCGCGCTGCCGAATTGTCGCAGCACTGCGATCTCTTCGTTGCGATCGGATCATCACTTGTCGTTTGGCCTGCAGCAGGATTCCCGTTGATGGCGAAACGCGCGGGTGCGCGGCTCGTGATCATCAACAATGAATCAACTGAGCATGACGAGCATGCTGACCTTGTCATCCGTGATGATATCGGCGAAACGCTGGCCCCATTCGTTCGAAACTGATGCGAGGCTGATTCTTTGGGCCGCAAGCTGTTCATAGCTCGCACTGTGTTCGTTTTTTGTCTTTGCTGAGCAGTCGGCAGTGTTATCTTCGAATCGCAAGAGATTCGCACCGCAGCTTCGGGTTAACATCTCGATGATGCATGTGAGATAGCGCTGACCTCGGGCTGGCAGCGCAATTGATAGTGGGATCCGGGGCCATGGGGTCGGATGCATTTGAGTCGAAGCGCGGGCTGATGCCGAGTGCAGGAGCGCCGCTTCCGTCGGGAGACAATCCCGGCAACGCACAGCGTTCTTCCGTCGATCCGTTCGCGGGCGAGGGCTCTGCAGTCGATCTCGTCGAGATCCGCGGCGTCATCAAATGGTTTGATGCCTCCAAGGGCTATGGCTTCATCATTCCGGACGATGGTTCGACCGACGTGCTGCTGCATGTCACCGTGCTGCGCCGCGATGGTTTCCAGACCGCCTATGAAGGCGCACGTATCGTTGTCGAATGCGTCCAGCGCTCGAAGGGGTATCAAGCCTTCCGCGTCGTCTCCATGGACGAATCAACCGCGATCCATCCGGCACAGATGCTGCCGCCGCGCACCCATGTGACCGTGACGGCGACCAGCGGTCTCGAACGCGCGCAGGTGAAGTGGTTCAATCGCCTGCGCGGTTTCGGGTTCCTGAGCTGCGGCGAGGGCACTCCGGACATCTTCGTCCACATGGAGACGCTGCGCCGCTACGGCATGACCGAGCTGCGTCCTGGCCAATATGTGCTGGTCCGTTTCGGGCCCGGCTCCAAGGGCATGATGGCCGCCGAGATCCAGCCGGAGGGCGGCGCGCCGGGCTTCGTCTCGCACTGAGGTCTATTCAGATCCGCGACATCCACGAGGCCCTTTGGGGCCTCGTTTTCGTTTTAACCACCGGCGTGTTCACGCGCCTGTGCGGCGCATCGCACTGGCGTCCGGTGGCCAGTGCAGGGTAGGGTTCGCGCGCCCGGCATGTCGTTCGGGTTGTTCCTGGAATCCCATCGATGACCGGCTTCGTTCGTTTCGCTTTCTCGCCCTCGATTCGCGGCGCGCTTGTTGCGCGCCTGCTGCTGACGCTCTTGCTTGGGCTTGCTTTGGCACCTCAGCTGTCGCGCGCGGCCGAGCTCCAGCCGCTGGAGATCGCCACCAAGTCCGGCGTGAAGATGTTCTCGGTCGAGATGGCGACCACTGACGAGGAACGCGCCAAGGGGCTGATGTATCGCAAGGAGCTGCCCGATGGCCGGGGCATGCTGTTCGACTTCACGCCTGAACAGACCATCTCCATGTGGATGAAGAACACCTATATTTCGCTCGACATGATCTTCATCGGCGCCGACGGTCGCGTGATCCGGATCGCCGAAAATACCGAGCCGGAATCGACAAGGATCATTTCATCGGGAAGTCCGGCAAAGGCGGTGCTCGAAGTCATTGGCGGGACCGCGCGCAAACTGGGCATTTCCCAGGGCGATCAGGTGGTGCATCCGCTGTTCAAGAAGCGCCGGTAGTCAAATAAGCTTACGGGAAGTCTTGCTGTCCCCCCCGTAAGCGTGTATCGACGCCCTAAGTCGGGGTATAGCGCAGCCTGGTAGCGCGGCGGTTTTGGGTACCGCAGGTCCAAAGTTCGAATCTTTGTGCCCCGACCATCAGCTCCACAACATCGTGAGATCGAGAGCCGGCTGCGCCAAGTGAAGTTGGACACGGTCAAGAATTGCGACCGGCGCCAGAACGGCTTCGACGATCACGCCGGCGACGATTTTCGTGATCAAACCTTCGCCCGCTCCAAGGCTTTCGCCATTTTCGCGCGCCAGTCGTCGCCGGTAGCTTTGAATTTCGCAACGATGTCCGGAGAGAGACGGAGCGTCACGGCCTCCTTGGGATTTTCCATCTTCGGGCGGCCGCGCGAGCGATTAATGCTGGCCTGCAGGTCGGGGAATGCCTCCTTGAAAGGCTTCGCCTTCGCGAGCTGCGTCTCGGTCGGCTCTGGGCTGCTGACTGCATCCCAGTCCTTCTTCGTGTAGCCGCGACCAGCCCGATACTGCTTTGTCGCTGTCATAATAGGTTCCTCTGTTTCCGGCTCGCTGGGCGCATGGAAATGACGGACAGGGCTTCCGTTCCCAGCGGTTTGAATACGACGGCGGCCACGATCTGATTGCCGATCCGGCCCACGGCAACAAAGCGCCCAGCCCGGCTGGGATACACAATCGCTGCCTCGAAAAACTCAATAGTCAGGTCAGCGAAGTCCATCTCGTGCTTGTCGAGATTGGCGAGGTACTTCCGCGTGTCCCAGACGATTTTCATGTTGAATATTCGTGCACGATAAATGGGGTGTCAATATTTATCGTGTACAAAAAATTTTTCGGCTCGGCGGGTTCCTATAGGAGCAGGGTGACCGGTCCCGCTACGCCTCTATTTGTGCCCCGACATCAGCCCACAACATCGTGAGATCGATATCCCAAACGCGCCAACAAAGTAGCGGCTATTCGGCTGCCTTTGACGGTGTCTCGGCCGGCTTGGTCGCCTCAGCCACCGCGGGCTTTGGCAGCGGCTTGTCCTGCTTCTTCGACCACGAGATGTAATAGGCCACCAGGGTCATGATCGCGATGCCCGCGACGCTGACGAACAGCTGCGCCAGGAACGAGCCTGATGACATCATCAGCTGGAAGTGACCGACAAAGGACAGGAACACGCCGACGCAGAACACGGCGAGCGATTGCTGGCCACACTTGATCAGCGGGGCGAAGACCGGCCATTCCAGACCCTTCCATTCCTTCGGCACGAAGCGCGTGACGAAGAACGCGATGATCACGAAATGCAGCACGCGATACGGTGCGAGATTGGTCTTGTCATTCGGATTGAAGGCCTCGAACAGCCAGTTCGGCATGATCATGTGGCCATAGTCCGGGAAACGGCCGGCCATGGTCATCACCAGGGCGAACAGCAGATAGGCGACGCCGAAATACAGGATGAATTTCGAGCGGATGACCGAGCGCGATTCCAGCGCCCCACCGAGAGCGAACCAGGCGCCGAACACGAACAGCAGCTGCCAGGTGAACGGGTTGAAGTACCAGGTGCCATAGGGATAGGCGGGCAGGTTCCAGCCGAACTGACGGGCGGCGAAATACAGCGCCAGCGAGGCCAGCATGGTCAGGTCCGGCTTGCGCAGCATCATCCACAGCACCGGCGGGAAGAAACCCATCAGCACGATGTAGAGCGGCAGCACGTCGAGATTCAGCGGCTTGAACTTCAGCAACAGGCCGTTGGTCAGGGTCTGGATCGGATTGTCCACGAGTCCTGCGACGTTGAACTCGTTGATGATGTCGGGATCGTTGTAGCGCTGCGCCACCCAGCCGATGGCGGCGATATAGATCACGAACAGGATGACGTGGGCGACATAGAGCTGCCAGACGCGCTTGGTGAGCCGCGTGGCGCCGACGATGAAGCCGCGCTCCAGCATCATCTTCGCGTAGACGAAGGACGCCGTGTAGCCGGAGATGAAGACGAACAGGTCGGCCGCGTCGGAGAAGCCGTAGTTCCGGGTCGTGACCCAGTTCACCACATTGTCCGGAATATGATCGAGGAAGATCGCCCAATTGGCGATGCCACGGAACAGGTCCAGCCGCAGGTCTCGGCCTTTAGGGGGAGTGTGGCGTGGATTTCCATGGGGACCGCTTCGGAAGCCGGAATGGGAGCAGCAGCTCAGGACGTGGAACGCAGATCAGGATAGCCTGTTTCCGGCCCCGATTGTCACGCCGCCGGGGACAGAATATACACTTTGCCAAGCCGCCAAACGACGGAATCGCGGGTAAATCTTTGTGAAAACTGGATATACCAGCCCCGCCGTTTTCACCAAATTGTCGCAGTGTCGCATCTTCGAAAGCCGTCTGATCCCATGACCGCACGTATCTTCAAGGCCGCCAAGAACGCCATGCAGTCCGGCATGGCCAAGACCCGCGATTGGCAGCTCGATTACGAGCCGGAGCAGGCCCGGGTGATCGAGCCGCTGATGGGCTGGACCTCGTCCTCCGACATGAAGCAGCAGCTCTCGCTGCATTTCGACACCAAGGAAGACGCCGTCGCTTATTGCGAGCGCGAGGGCATCGCCTATCAGGTGCTCGAGCCCAAGGCGCGGATCGAGCGCAAGGTCGCTTACTCCGACAATTTTGCCTTCGGCCGCCAGGAGCCGTGGTCGCACTGAGCAAATTGTCGTGCGCACGACATTTGTAGGGTGGGCAAAGCGAAGCGTGCCCACCATCCCATGCGTGGCAAATCATGGTGGGCACGGCGCAAGGGCGCCTTTGCCCACCCTACAGACAGCCGAAAGTTAGGGTTGCGCGGGTCAGCCGCGCAATGAGACCATCCCGTGCCCCGTCCAGAGGGCCGGGCAAAACAAGAAACGGATTTGCAGGAAACGGGAGCCGATGGCCCTTCGCTCAACGCTCGATACCAATTCGGCTGAGTTCAAACAAAACATCGAAAAGATGCAGGCGCAGGTCGCCGAGCTGAAAGACAAGCTCGGTGCCGTGGCCGGCGGTGGCGGCGAGGCCGCCCGCGCCAAGCATACAGCGCGCGGAAAAATGCTGGCCCGCGAGCGCGTCGATCTCCTGATCGATCCCGGCACTGCTTTTCTCGAATTGTCGCCGCTTGCCGCTAACGGCCTCTATGGCGGCGATGTGCATTCGGCCAGCATCATCACCGGCATCGGCCGCGTGTCCGGCCGCGAATGCATGATCATCGCCAATGATGCGACCATCAAGGGCGGCACCTATTATCCGATGACCGTGAAGAAGCATCTGCGTGCGCAGGACATCGCGCGGCAGAACAATCTTCCCTGCATTTACATGGTGGATTCCGGCGGCGCGTTCCTGCCGTTGCAGGACGACCTGTTTCCCGACGAACGCCACTTCGGCCGCATCTTCTACAATCAGGCGCAAATGTCCGCCCAGGGCATTCCGCAGATCGCCGTGGTGATGGGCTCGTGCACCGCGGGCGGCGCCTATGTGCCTGCGATGTCCGACGAGAGCATCATTGTGCGCAATCAGGGCACGATCTTCCTCGGTGGTCCGCCGCTGGTGAAGGCCGCGACCGGCGAGGTGGTATCAGCCGAAGAACTCGGCGGTGCCGATGTGCATTCGCGACAATCCGGCGTCACCGATCACTACGCGCAGAACGATGCGCATGCCATCGGCCTTGCACGCAAGATCGCGGCGACGTTCAAGCCGACGCAACGCGCTGCCTGGAATCTGCAGCCTGTCCGCGATCCGCTTTATTCCGCCGAAGAACTCTACGGTGTCATTCCGGCCGATGCGCGAAAACCGTTCGACATGCACGACATCATCGCGCGCATCGTCGATGGCTCGGAGTTCGACGAGTTCAAGAAGCTGTACGGCACCACGCTGATTACAGGCTTTGCGCATATCTGGGGTTTTCCGGTCGGCATCATCGCCAATAACGGCATCCTGTTCAGCGAGAGCTCGCTGAAGGGCGCGCATTTCATCGAGCTGTGCTGCCAGCGCAATATTCCGCTGGTGTTCCTGCAGAACATCACCGGCTTCATGGTCGGCAAGAAATACGAGGCCGGCGGCATCG
>CALRZK010000127.1:0-7642 GCA_943372615.1 Bradyrhizobium ivorense
ATCACCTCGGCAGCTTTCATGATCATCATGCTGGTCGGTGTGCCGATCGGCCTCTGCCTCTGCCTCGCCGGCTTCGTCTACATCATGGCATCCGGCAATCCGGTGCTGTTCCAGTCCTATCCGCTGCAACTGTTCGGCGGCGTCGATAGCTATGGCCTGATCGCCATCCCTCTGTTCATCCTGATCGGCGAGATCATGAATGGCGGCGGCATCACCCAGCGCATCGTCGATATGGCCATGGCCTTTATCGGCTCGCTGCGCGGCGGTCTGGCTTACGTCAATGTCCTCGCCAACATGTTCATCTCCTCGATCCTCGGCTCGGCCACGGCCCAGGTCGCTATCATGGCGCAGATCATGGTGCCGGAGATGGAGAAGAAGGGCTACGACAAGACGTTTGCGGCCGGCCTCACGGCCTATGGCGGCATGCTTGGGCCCATCATTCCGCCGTCGGTGATGTTCGTTGTTTACAGCGTGCTCGCGCAGGTCTCGGTGAGCGACATGCTGATCGCCGGCATCATTCCCGGCGTCATCCTCACCGTGATGTTCTGCGTGATCATCGCCATCATGGGCTATATCCATAACTATCCGCGTGCGGACTATCAGACGCCGAAGCAGCGCGTGATGACGATCCTGCGGACCTGTCCGACGCTCCTGATCCCGATCGTGATCGTCGGCTCGATTCTCTCAGGACTTGCCAATGCCACCGAGTCGGCCGCTGTCGGCGCCGTGGCCTCGGCATTGATCGGCCGCTACTGGACCAGGGAATTCAAGTGGTCGCAGCTGCCGCAGATGATGCTGCGCTCCGGCATCTATTCGGCGATTGTACTCTTCCTCGTCGCCGCAGCCGCCGTTTTCTCCTGGGTGCTCATCTTCGGCAAGGTGCCGCAGGAAACCGCAGCCTGGATCCAGACGGTGGCGAAGGATCCGATCAGCTTCATGCTGCTCTGTAACGTGATCCTGCTGGTGATCGGCACGGTGATCGATGGCGTGCCCGGCCTGATCATGACAGTGCCGATCCTGCTGCCGATCGCCACCGAGATCTATCACATCGATCCCCGTCAGTTCGGTGTCGTCGTCGTCATCAATCTGGTGCTCGGCCTGCTGTCGCCGCCGGTCGGGCTCTGCTTCTTCGTCGCTGCGGCTGTGACCGGCGCCAAGCCCGGCAAGATGTTCATGGTGACGCTGCCGTTCTTCTTCATCTCCTGCGTCCTTCTGATTTTGCTGTCGCTGTTTCCGTATCTGTCCCTCGCTCTCATCAAGTAACGCATCACCACGGAGCTCTCGTCATGACTATCTCACGTCGTCGCTTCCTCGCTGCATCCGCAGCGGCCTCGGTTTTCTCTGCGCCGTCGCTGTCGCTTGCCCAAGCCAAGGAAATGCGCCTCGGCCTCATCACGCCGAATGGCCATTCCTGGAACAAGGCCGCGCTGAAACTCGCTGATCAGCTCAAGGAAGAGACAAAAGGCCGTTTGACCATGACGGTGTTTCATTCCGGCCAGCTCGGCAATGAAGCGGCCATGATGCAGCAGTTGCAGACCGGCGCGCTCGATATGGGCTTCATCCAGGCCGCCGAGCTCGGCTCGCGCGTGCCGCATATCGCCGCGATCAATGCGCCCTATATTGTGCGCTCGACGCCATCGGTGGCGAAATTCGTGCGCCATCCGGTGGCGGTGAAGCTGTTCGACGTGCTGCCGCAGGAAACCGGTACCATCGGTCTCGGCTGGGGCATCACCGGCATGCGTGCGGTGTTCTCGGTGCGCGACCTCAAGACCCTCGACGACATCAAGGGCATGAAGCTCCGCATCAATCCGACGCCGGTCTATCGCGATTTCTATTCGTCGCTGGGCGCAGCACCGACGCCGATCCCGACGCCGCAGGTGTTCGATGCCATGTCCAATGGCCAGGTCGATGGTCTCGAAGCCGATCTGGAATTCTCGTGGAATCAGCGCTTTGACAAGGTGTCGAAGTCGATCCTGCAGATGAATGCCGTCTTCATGCCGATGGCCGCCGTGGTCTCCGGTCGCGTCTGGCAATCACTGCCGGCTGCCGACAAGGAGCTGATCACCAAGGCGGTGAAATCGACGCTCGATGCGCAGATCGACGAACTCGCCGGTGCCGAGCCGGCCTTGATCGAGAACTTCAAGGGCACGTCGGTGCCGGTCCGTCAGGTCGCCGCCAAGGATACCGAAGCCGTCATCGCGGAATTCGACAAGCTCTGGCTGCCCAAGGCGCCGGTGCTGGCCGAACTGCGCAAGGTCGGAGCGACACTCTAACTCACCTCTCATTCCTGTTTCTCATCAGCCGGCGTGCATCGCGCGCCGGCATCACACGGAGTTTTGCCATGAGTCCCCGCATTTCCTGGGAAGGCGTCTTCCCGGCCGTCACCACCCAGTTTCACGACGATCTCTCGCTCGACATCGACGCCACCGCCAAAGTGATGGACGGCCTGATCCGCGATGGCGTATCGGGCCTGATCATCTGCGGTTCAGTCGGCGAGAACACCTCGCTCGAGCGCAAGGAAAAGATCGCGATCATGGAGACGGCCAAGTCGGTCGCCAAAGGGCGCGTGCCGGTGCTCTGTGGCATCGCCGAGTTCACCACCGCCTTCGCCGTCGAGACCGCCAAGGAAGCTGCACGCGTCGGCATCGATGGCGTGATGGTGATGCCGGCGCTGGTCTATTCGTCCAAGCCGCATGAGACCGCCGCGCATTTCCGCGCCGTGGCCACGGCGACCGATCTGCCGGTGATGCTCTACAACAACCCGCCGATCTACAAGAACGACGTCACGCCGGACATTCTGGCGACGCTCGCCGATGTCGAGACGGTGGTCTGCTTCAAGGACTCCTCGGGGGACACCCGTCGCTTCATCGACACCCGCAACATGGTGGGCGACCGTTTCGTGCTGTTTGCAGGCCTCGATGACGTCATCGTCGAGAGCGTCGCCATGGGCGCCGTCGGCTGGGTGTCCGGCATGTCGAATGCGTTCCCGCGCGAAGGCGAGACGCTGTTCCGCCTCGCCAAGGCCGGGCGCTATGCCGAGGCGATGAAGATCTATGAATGGTTCATGCCGCTACTGCATCTCGATGCGCGGCCAGACCTCGTTCAGTGCATCAAGCTCTGCGAGAACATCATGGGCCGTGGCACCGCGCTGACGCGCCCGCCGCGCCTCGCATTGCTGCCGCATGAGAAAGCGGAAGTCGAAGCCATGATGGCCAAGGCGCTGCGGACACGCCCGACTCTGCCAGAAGTCGGGCTGAAGGCGGCCTGAGCGACCAGGCCTCCTTCATGCAAAACGGCGCGCTGGCAACAGCGCGCCGTTTTCATTTTTGATCGCTGTCGCGCTTCTCGAACGCCTCGGCTTCATAGTCGCGGTCGTGCTTTGGTGTCGCGATGTCGCCGTCGTCTTCGTCGTCGACATCAGGCACCGGCGCCTTCTTCTCGGTCGTCTTCGGCGGCTCGCGCCCCGTTCGCGTATTCATCCTGCCTTCCCCCGCATTCGCGCTATGCGGGCGATTGAAGCAGATTTCGCCAGTCTCGGGCAATTCCCGTATCAGGTCCGGAAACCGCCCTTGCGCTGCTCGGCGAGCCAGGCAGCCAGCGCCACCGACTTTTCAGCCGGCTTGCCGGTCGAACTTGTCCCCGATGCCGTCTTGCCGGTCGCGCCACGGCCGGATTTGGCCGCAATCTTCTTCTTCGGGGCTGCCTGAGGCATCGAAGCCTCGCGGGCGAGGCGCAGTGCTTTCAGGCGCGCCATATTGTCGAGCACGGCCTTGTCGGCGGCATCGCGCTCGGCTTTGGTGGATTTGTTATCGTCTGCAGACATCAATTCAGCTTTGTTCTGGATTTTTTCTGGTTCAGGTGTCAGCGCTACGGGCATCAAGGGCAGGCGTCGCGCGATCGTTGCGCGGCTATATAGAGGCCCGCGTCCATTCAGCCAACAGCGGATCACACCGTTGGGCCATTTCTGAGGCAGATGCCTCGCATTCGATGCGAAATCGACGCGGTTGCACTGCGGCGGTCGGTCTGAGACAATCGCCGCGTCAATCGGACCGTTTTCTCCTCATGCTTCGCACGCTTTTCAACGATGGCGCCGACAACCTGCGCGGCCGCATCATCGCGATCTACGCCATTCTCATTCCGGCCAATGTGCTGGCCTGGATCTGGGCCTTGGTTGCGTTCCGCGATCAGCCGGTGCTGCTGGGAACTGCGGTGCTGGCCTATACATTCGGCCTGCGCCACGCCTTCGATGCCGATCACATCGCGGCCATCGACAATATCACGCGCAAATTGATGCAGGCGGGCAAGCGGCCGATCTCGGTCGGTATGTTCTTCTCGCTCGGCCATTCCACCGTGGTGATCGTGGCCTCGATCTTCGTGGCACTCGCGGTCTCGGCGCTGCAGGAGCGGTTCGATAATTTCAAGGAAGTGGGCGGGCTGATCGGCACCGGCGTCTCGGCTTTCTTCCTGCTGGTGGTCGGCATCGCCAATCTTTTCATCCTCGTCACCGTCTATCGTGTATTCCGCGCAGTGAAGCGCGGCGAGCGATTTATCGAGGAAGATCTCAACGCCGTGCTGGCCCAGCGCGGCATCATCGGGCGTGCGCTGCGGCGGCTGTTCGGGGTGATCACCAAGAGCTGGCACATGTATCCGCTCGGCATCCTGTTCGGCCTCGGTTTCGATACCGCCAGCGAGATCGCGCTGCTCGGCATCGCCGCCTCGCAAAGCGCCGAAGGCATGTCGATGCTGTCCATCCTGATCTTCCCGGCGCTGTTCACCGCCGGCATGTCGCTGGTGGATGCGACGGATTCGATCCTGATGGTGCGCGCTTATGGCTGGGCCTTCGTGAAGCCGATCCGCAAGCTGTATTACAACATGATGATCACGGCCGTGTCGGTGATCGTCGCATTGGTGATCGGCGGCATCGAGGCGCTTGGCCTGATCGGCCGCAAGCTGGATCTCTCCGGCAGCTTCTGGGAAGCCATCGAGGGGCTGAACGAGAATCTGGGCGCGATGGGCTATCTCATCGTCGCGATCTTCATTGTCAGCTGGCTGGTCTCGGTCGCCATCTATCGCATCAAGCGTTATGACGACATTGAGGTGCGCGAGGCCTGAGCCTCGCGGTCACTTACCCGGCATCTTTTCCAGCGCGGCGCGCTTCCACAGGTCCCAGGCGCGGCCGTGGATCTGGTCGATCACCGCCAGCGTTTTCTGGCTCTCTTCGTTGTGCAAATAAGTGACGGTGCCGCCCAGCGCGAGCGCCTGAGACTGGAGCTGCGCATTGACGTTGCTGTAATGTGCGCGGAATACCGCCATCGGAATGGTCGCGGCGACGACGACGCTGCCATGTCCGCGCATCAGCGCGACATTGCGGCTGCCCAGCGTGTCGGCGAGCGCCTTGCCGAGCTGCGGCGTGCTCACCAGCATATTGGTCATCCCCGCGGCGTCGCGGATATCGAACACCGGTACGTCCGGAGCGAGGAAGGCGCCGAGATGAAAGATCGGCCGCAGCGGCACATTGCTGGCGCCGAACGGAATGATGCCGGGTGAATGCGTATGCACCACGGCCTTTACATCCGGCCGTGCCTTATAGATCTCGCCATGAATGAAGCGTTCGAGGAAGCTCGCTCGGCCACGGGCATCCACCGGATTGGAATCGAGATCGTATTCGAGAATGTCGTCGGCGGTGACCAGCGCCGGCGCCAGCGAGCGGCCCATCAGATAGCGGTTGGGATCGGTGGGATGCCGCATGCTCACATGGCCGAAGCCATCGATGACATTGAGATCGGTGAGGACGCGATTGGCGACCACGAGATCCTGCATCAGTGCGGGATCGACGGGCCCCGCAGAAGTCGGAGCAGGCGTTTGCGCGTTGGCTGGATGGCATGCGAACGCAAGCGAGACGGTCAGCAGCAGGCGTGCGACCTGGCGTGTGAATGCCATCGGAATCCTCCCCGACTGCGCGGGCGATTGATTCCGCCTTACGCGCTTTGACTATGCAGCTAATACCGGGCCGCCGGCCTTCTTCCAAGCATCAATGCCGCCATCGAGATGTGCGGCATGCGCAATGCCGGCATCTTTCGCGGCGTTCACCGCCATGGCTGAGCGCTCGCCGTAGGCGCAGAAGAACACGATGCGGCGGCGGCTGGCCTGGGCGACTTCACGGAGCATGCCGCCGGGCTTGAGGCTGTCGGCAATCGACGGATACGGTGCATGCAGCGCGCCGGACAGTGTGCCGAATTTGGCGCGCTCTCCGCTTTCACGCAGGTCCACCAGCAGCATGTCGGGATCGCCGAGATGCGCGATGGCTTCCTGCGGTGATAGCGCGAGGCCCCGCTTCTGCAGATCGTCCGGCTTGAGGCCGACTTTCATATTGGCAGGGATCACCACGTCCATGAGCTTCGGGTTCGGCAGGTTCAGCTTGCCCATCAGTTCGATATATTCATCGACGGAATTCACCTGCAGCCGCGGATTGAAGCGCTTTTCCTCGCCGATGGTGGAGACCGTATCGCCTTTGTAGTCGTGCGCCGGGAACACCATGGTCTCGTCCGGCAGTTTCAGCAGGCGATTGAACAGCGAGTCATATTGTGCGCGCGCACTGCCGTTCTGGAAATCGGTGCGGCCGGTGCCGCGAATGAGCAACGTGTCGCCGGTAAAGACACGGTCCTTCATCATATAGCTGTAGGAGTCGTCGGTGTGGCCGGGCGTGTACATCACATCGAGCGACACGCCTTCGATCATCACCTTGTCGCCGTCGCTGACGCGCATGGCGACGACATCGGCCTTGCTCTGGTCGCCCATCACGGTGACGCATTGCGTGCGCTCGCGGAGTTCGGCGAGGCCGGTGACGTGGTCGGCATGGAGATGTGTATCGACGGCTTTCACCAGCCGCAGATCCAGTTCGCGCAGCAACTGGCAATAGCGGTCGACCTTTTCCAGCACGGGATCCAGGATCAGCGCTTCGCCGCCATGGCGGCTGGCCAGGAGATAGCTGTAAGTGCCCGATACGCTGTCGAAGAGCTGCCGGAAGATCATGTCGCTCACCGTGGTCTTGGTCGAATATTCCATCTAGTCGGTGGATAGGGGAATAATACCCCACTCAAGCGGATTTGAGCGAATGTTTTCTGCTGCCGATTTGATTCAGGCGGCCGCCCGGCTTAATGCTGCGGCACGGAGATTCATATGGCGGAATATGTGGTCGAGTTCGGCAAGGATGGCGGGCGGATCGAGCCTGATGGCCGTCTGGATGCTGCGGCTTTTCACCGAAATCACGCAGCGATCTGGCAAGTTCTTGCGGCATCCTTGCAGCAACACAGCGGCGACGTTGTGGAGGTCGGCAGCGGCACCGGCCAGCATGTGCAGCACTTCGCCGAGCATTCACCGGACATCACCTGGTGGCCGAGCGACCTCAACGAGGCGCATCTGAAGAGCATCGAAGCCTGGCGCGCGCATACGGAGCGCGCGAATGTCCGCTCGCCGCTGCGGATCGATCTCACCGACCCGGCCTGGTGCCCGGAGATGACGAATGGCAATGGGCCCGGTGAGCTGCTGGCCGTGTTCTGCGCCAATGTCGTCCACATCGCGCCATGGCCGGTGGCGGAGGGGCTCATTGCTGGCGCGGCAAAATATCTGCGGCTGGATGGGA
>CALRZK010000128.1:0-7634 GCA_943372615.1 Bradyrhizobium ivorense
AGCGTATCGACTGCGCCGCCTTGCGGCAGTGGATACATATAGGTCGCCTCGACCCAGTCCTTCGTGGGATTGCGAAAGATCTGCGTGACGCGGGCGCGCATGGTCGGGCCGGACACGGTGAGATCGACATCGATGCCAAGCCGTGTGGCTTCGGTGTCGCCGGCTTCAGACTTGATGATCAGCGAGCCGGAACGTGGCGCGTCGTCGCGTGTCGCCGACCAGGCCGGGCCGAGATCGAACAGCAGCAATCCGATGCCCAGCATGAAAGCGGCAACGCCGCCGAGCGCGAATAGCAGGATCTGCTCCAGTAGCTCCGGCAGCCCGGTGACGCCCCGCTCATCGGCGTCGTGTTGATCGTAATCGATGGTGGTCATGTCAGGCACTCCCGAAGCATTTGCGATGGACGAATTCTTGCGGAGTGCAGGCCCGGCGGACGAGCGTGATGATCGGCAATGATTGGCCACTCTCCGCCGCACATGCGCGATCGGCGATGTGGATATGTGCGGTTTTGTGCTGGGTTGTCCGTCTGCTATTGTGTCGGACGCAATGACAGGGATGACGATGCAGACGCCTGACAAGCAGCTTTCCGACGAGCAGAGCCGGGACATTGCCGCCATCATCCGCGAGGAAATCGCCCGCCGCCGCATCTCGCGGCAGACACTGGCCGAACAGGCCAAGCTCAGCATCTCGACGCTGGAAAAGGCGCTTGGCGGCCGGCGGCCATTTACGCTGGCGACCACGGTGCGGCTGGAAGAGGCGCTCGGTGTGTCGCTGCGCCGGGGCGGGGATGTGCCTGCGCCGGCTGTGCCTAGCAACGGCAGTGGCGATGTCGCGCCTGACAGTCTGGGCGCCTATTCGCGCCGCTCCATGAGCTGGATTGCCGGGGCCTATATCACGCTGCGGCCGTCATTCGGCGAGGCCGGCTCGATTTATGCCTATCGCACCGAGATCGCGTGGGACGCCATGGGCTCCTGCTACGAGTTTCGCGAGGCGGAGCGGCAGGATGCGGCCTATACGCAATTCGGCGAAGTGTCGGTGCCGAACCAGTCCGGCCACATCTATTTCGTCACCAACCGCAACGGCCAGTTTCGCTTGATCACGGTATCGCGGCCGACCATTGCCGGTGAGATGTATGGCATTATCAACACGCTGCTGGCCGGCCGTGGCTCGCTGCTGACGCCGATCGCGGCGCCTATCGCCTATGTGCCGATGGCCGGGATCACCGAGCCCAGCTATGGGCGGATCGCAGCCGGTACGCCGAACTACGATCTCTATCGCTCGCATCTGCAGAAGATCATGGACGAGCCGTTCGCCATGTTTCTGCAGGGCTAGTTCCTGAAAGAGGGGCGGCGCGGATCACCGCGCCGCGTCGCGCTCAGGACTTCTTCTTTTTCGCAGGCTTGGCTTTCGCTTTCGGCGCTACAGCCTTCTTGCCCTTCGCAGCCTTCTTGGCTGGCTTGGTGGGCGCCTTCTCGGTCTTTTCTGCAGCCTTGGCCGCGTCGGCGACGGCCTTGGCGGCCGAAATCTCTGCAGCCATCCGCATCGAACGGGCAAAACTGTCAGCGGCATTGTCGGCCGACACCTGAAGCCGGCGCACCGCCGCGGCACCTTGCTCAACCACATCCCTGGCGGCCTGCTTGTAGCGCTCCTTGCCGGCGGCGTCCTTTGCCTTGGCGGCAAGGCCGTTGAAATGATCGCGCCGCGCCTTGATGGCTGCGAGAAGCGTCTTGTTCTGCTGCTTCGCGGTCTGCCGGATGACCACGTCGATATCGGCGCCCGCCATATCTTGCTTCCTTAATGATCGGTTAAACACTTGTTCGCCCAGACTATGCGGTTACCGCTATTGCTTTGCAATCGGCGGCGCGCCCGCATAATGCTTGGCGATCGGAGCACTCGCATAGCACCGATAATGTTCGAGTTTTGCTAACGCGGGCGGCCTCGGGGTGATGAAAGACACGCGCTTGCGCGTCAGTTTCCGGACATCGATCATCGCCGTCTTCGTCGCCATCGTGCTGACGGTCGGGCTGGCGCTGCTGTATCTCACCTTCAGCCGGGTCAATGCCATCGTCCGCACCGCCGCGTCGTCCTATCTCGGCACGGTGGCACAGGCCTCGGCCGATCGTATCGACGGGCAGTTGAAATCGGTGCGCGACAATCTCGATATCCTGCGCGGCATCCCGTCGGTGCAGGAAGCCGATATCACCGACAATCTGCGCTTCTATAGCCTGCTGGCCTCGATGCTGCGCAACAATGCGCAACTGTCCAATCTCTATGTTGGTTATGCCAATGGCGCCTTCATCGAGCTCGATTTCATCGATCGTTCGGGGCAGGAGGCCCGCAAGCGCGTGGGCGCGCCGGACGGCGCCAAATTCCGGCTGTTCGTGATCGCGAAGTCAGCGGCGTCAGGCGAATTGCAGGCGACGACTTCGTTTCTGGATGACGCCTTGCGGGTGCTAGCGCGCGTATCCGGTCCGGATGATTTCGATCCACGCAAACGGCCCTGGTATGAGGGCGCCTTCGAGCCCGACGCCCCGCTGCTCACGGCGCCTTATGTTTTTCATCTGACCGATAATGTCGGTTACACCGTGCGCATGCCCATTAGTAGCGACCGCAGCGGCGTCGTTGCCGGGGACATCCTGATCGGTGAGGCCGAGTCGTTGTTGCGCCAGCAGGGGCTCGGCAAATCCGGCGTGGCATTCCTGTTCGATGATGCTGGCCGCGTCATTGCGCATCCGGATTTGTCGCAATGGCTCAATGCGGCAGGAGCGGGCAAGCAACTGCCCGATCTGCCCCATCTGTCGGATATCGATGCGGTCGGCGTGCGTACGGCGATCGACGCTTGGCGCCGGACGGGCGTGAGCGAGCAGTTTTTCAAGGACAATAACGGCCGCGAATATCTGGCGGCCGTGCAGCCCGTCATCCTGGCCGGCACCGCCGATCTCAGGGTCATCGTCTTCGCAGCCGTGGACGAGTTTTACTCGGATATTGTGGCGGAGCGGCGTTCGCTGATAGTGGTTGCCGTACTCTTGCTCCTGGCTGCGCTGCCACTGGCCTTTGTGATCGGCAATCGGCTGTCCTTGTCTTTGCGCATTTTATCGCGTGAGGTCGATCGCATCCAGCGCTTCCGTTTCTCGACCATGCCGCGCCTGCGTTCGCCGATCCGCGAAATCGATGATCTCGGACGCTCCGTCTATACGATGCGCTCGCTGGTGCAGACCTTCTCTAATTTCGTGCCGAAGCGTCTGGTGCAGCAGCTGGTGGAGACCGGCGACTCCATGGAGCTCGGCGGCGTCAGGCGCGAGGCGACGATCCTGTTCACCGATGTGGAGAATTTCACGCCTCTGACCGAGGACAAGGATCCGACGCAGGTGATGCTGTACACCTCGCGCTACTTCGCTGCGATATCCAATGTGATCGCGGCGCATCAAGGCACGGTCGACAAATTCATCGGCGATGCCGTCATGGGCATTTGGAACGCGCCGGTGGAGCAGGACGAACACGTGTTGCAGGCCTGCGAGGCGGTGCTGCGCTGTATCGAGGTCAATGAGGCGCTGAACGCGGAGTTCGAGCGCGAGGGCTGGCCAGCCTATAACACCCGCTTCGGATTGCATGTGGGTGACGCCATGATCGGCAATATCGGATCGTCCGACCGGATGAACTACACCGCACTCGGCGCCACCGTGAACCTGGCCTCGCGTCTCGAAAGGCTGAACAAGGACCATGGGACGCAGGCCCTGGTCAGTCAGGCAGTGAAGGATGTGGCTGAATCCCGTTTCGCATTCCGCAGTGTCGGCACCATCAAGCCGAAAGGTTTTGCCAAAGCCGTTGGTGTCTACGAATTGCTTGGTCGGCGCGATGATGCGGTCGAGACGAGTTCGGATAAGGATGTCGCACCGGCTGTTTGATCGATCGAATTCGCGCTATAGGACGAACACCAACAGCGCCAATACAATATCATCATGTCCGATATCAAACCGATCCGCCGTGGCCGTCCGCGTTCCGTTGAGACGGAAGAGGCAATCCTCGACAGTGCCTATCGCATGATGGCGGCGGATGGTCTCGGCGCTGCCACTTTCGATGCGATTGCGCGGGAATCCGGCGTATCGAAAATGACCATCTACAAATGGTGGCCGTCGCGCGAGGCCCTGCTGATCGATGCGTTTCTTCGGCAGGCGGCGTCGATGTTGCCCATCCCGGATGACGGCGATGCCGTGACGCGGATCGGTCGGCATGCTGCGGCCTATGCCGTGGCGCTCGGCGGCGAATTCGGCAAGGTGCAACTGGCTGTGGTTGCCGAATGCATCGCGCGAACGGGATCGGCTCGATTGTTTGCGGAGCGCTATCTCGGTGCACGCCGGGAGGCCGTTGTAAAAATCATCAAGGCCGGCCAGAAGGACGGCACGGTGACCTCAACGGAGCCTGCCAGCGATCTTTATGACCGCATCTATGGCACGCTGTTCTATCAGGATTCATTCGGCTTTCGTGCGGTCACGACTGACCATGCACGCAAGCTGGTGAAGGCGGTGCTGACCGGCGCCTATCTGTAGACGCCATTCCGCCGGGCACCGCGAAACCACGCAAAGGTTTCGCGGTGGACACGGTGATAGCCACGTCCGCGATGCATGATGCGATCGTCGACGATGGCGTTCAGCTTCGGCAGTGCGTGGAACGGCACCGACGGATAGGCATGGTGCTCCACATGGAACGGCATGTTCCAGCTGAACCACTTCATCAATGCCCCGGTATAGGTGGTGCGCGTGTTCTCATAGGCGCTGCGGGTATGTTCGCAGCCGGTATGCTCGGCATAGAGATAGGGGCGCAGGAAGATTTGACCGACGATCAGCGGTAGCAGCCAACACCAGAGCAGCACGGTTGTCTGCAGCAGGAGCGATCCAACGAGGAGCAGCAGATAGATCAGCACATAGATGCGCGCCTCGCGAACCACTAAACCTTGCTTGTTCTCGGGAATCCATGGCGCGACGGCCTGGCCGGTGATGGCGCGGCGGAGCAGCAGGCGGATCCGATTGGTGAGCTGGATGATGCCCGTATAGGCGATCGCAAGTTTCGTATCGGAGGTCGGGATGGTCGCGGTCACCAGTTCGGGATCGCGATCAGGGTCCTGGGTGAAGCGATGGTGGTCCCAGTGAAACAGTGCGTAGTGTTCATAGGGATGGACGATCAGCAGCGACGACAGATGACCAAGGATTTCGTTGGCGACGCGGCTCGTGAATACGGTTTTATGCGCGGCCTCATGCACCGGCATGAACAGGAATGCGATGAGATAGCCCTGGATCGCGATCAGCGGCATGGCCCAGATTGCGCTGTAGCGCGTCACGGTCAGCCAGATCGCCGTGCCGGTGATCAGGATCGCGCCGTAATGGCTGAACGATCGCACGATACCCGGAAGATTGGCACGGATCGAGAGGTCCTTGAGCTGCGCTGGCGTCAGCGCGCGAACAGGCTTGTGATCGTGAATGTCTATCGTGGTCATGAGGCGAGGAATGCTTTGATCTTGGCGTTCAGGAACGCCTTGTCGGCAGGGATCTTGATCGGATTGCCGGCGCGGTGGCCATGCAGCGAGGGGATCGGGCAAAGCTCTGCGGAACGCGCATTGGTGAGCAGGGGAAGTTCGGCTTCGTTGTCGCCGACCTGGAAGTAATTGTCGGTGGCGCCGGGCATCAGCAGCACGCGCGCCTTGATCGTGGCCATGGCCTTCGGGAAATCGCCCGCGAATTCATCGCAGCGGCTGATATCGCCATTCTGCCAGGTCCAGAGCTGGGTGAGGATGTTGTTGGCATCGCGATGGGCGAAGGCGACGTCCCAAGAGCGGCTCAGATAGTCTTCCTGCGACGTGAAGCCACCTTCGCGCCAGAGCTCGTCGCGATAGAAGCCATGCGACATGGCCCAGCCGGCATAGACGCGCCCCATGGCGCGCAGGCCCGCTCCGGGACGCGTTACGAACTGGCCATCGACGAAAGCGGGATCGGCTGTCAGTGCCGCACGCACGCTTTCGAGGAACACTGAGTTGAAGGGCGAACAACGCGCACTGCCGCAGACGACCGCTGCGCGCTCGACCATGTCGGGATAACGCGTTGCCCAGTGATAGGCCTGCATGCCGCCCATCGACCAGCCATAGACCATGGCAAGGCGGGAAATGCCGAACTGCTCGGTGACCAGGCGGTGCTGGACCGCGATGGCGTCGTGATAGCTGATCTTCGGATAGGTCGCAGACGACGTGTTCGAGGGCGACGAGGAGAGTCCGTTTCCAAACAGATTTGGAATGATGATGAAATAGCGCTCAGGATCAAGCGCTGCGCCGGGTTCGATCAGCCAGTCAATGTCAGTGTGCTGGGCGGCAAAGGAAGTCGGGTAGAGGACGGCATTCGACCTGTCTGTATTGAGCTGGCCATAGGTCTTGTAGGCGAGTTTGAGGCCGGGAAAGACCGCGCCCGATTGCAGTGCAACGTGACCGGCATCAAAGATGTCATAGTCGGGTGATGTGCTCATTCTATGAGACCCCCTGATCGTGCCCACAACGCAGATGCATGTCTTGCAGATGAAGTGAGGACTATATGTACAAATCGTACAATAAGTATCCGTAGGCGCAAGACTGAAATTTATCTTGGCCGCTGTAATTGCGGGCAGGGAGTGCTTTTTCTTTGCGCTGATTGAAGCGCACGAATGTCCAAGACCCGAACGAAATGCACAATGTAGTGATGACACCGTTCACGCGGTTTGTGCGATGACCTCTGCCCTCAACGTCTGTCCCACACAGGAGCCTCACCATGCCGACCATCACCACCAAAGACGGCACCCAGATTTTCTACAAGGATTGGGGCACCGGGCAGCCGATCGTCTTCCATCACGGCTGGCCGCTGTGCTCGGACGATTGGGATGCCCAGATGCTGTTCTTCCTCAACAACGGCTATCGTGTCATCGCCCATGACCGCCGCGGCCATGGCCGTTCGACCCAGACCGGCGCCGGCAATGAGATGGACACCTATGCCGCCGATATGATCGAGCTGGCCGATGCGCTCGATCTCAAGGACGCCGTGCATATCGGTCACTCCACCGGTGGCGGCGAAGTGGCGCGTTACGTGGCGCGCGCCAAGAAGGGCCGTGTCGCCAAGGCCGTGCTGATCGGCGCGGTGCCGCCGATCATGCTGAAGACCGCAAACAATCCGGGCGGGCTGCCGCTCGAAGTGTTCGACGGCTTTCGCGCTGCGCTGGCGGCCAATCGTGCGCAGTTCTATGTCGATGTCCCCACCGGGCCGTTCTACGGCTTCAACCGTCCGGGCGCGACAATCTCGCAGGGCGTGATCAACAACTGGTGGCGCCAGGGCATGATCGGCGGCGCCAAGGCGCAATATGATTGCATCAAGGCGTTTTCGGAAACCGACTTCACCGAAGATCTGAAGGCGATCGACGTGCCGGTGCTGGTGATGCATGGCGACGACGACCAGATCGTGCCGATCGCTGACTCAGCCGAGTTGTCGATCAAGCTGCTCAAGCATGGCACGCTGAAAATCTATCCAGGCTTCCCGCATGGCATGTGCACGACGCATGCGGATGTAATCAATCCGGATTTGTTGGCGTTTGTGAAGGGCTGATCGAACTGTGTCCCGGCTCTGCGG
>CALRZK010000129.1:0-7621 GCA_943372615.1 Bradyrhizobium ivorense
CGATGGTCTTGCCATCGAGGCGCGGCGGCGTGCCGGTCTTGAGACGGCCGAGGGTGAAGCCGATCCGCTCAAAGGCCTTGGACAGGCCGAGCGCCGGCGCCTCCTCGATGCGGCCGGCGGGCCAGTTCTTTTCGCCCAGATGGATCAATCCACGAAGGAAGGTGCCGGTGGTGATCACCACGGCGCCGGCGGCCAGCTCGCGGCCATCGGCCAGGCGGATTCCGGTCACCCGGCCATTGGCCGTGAGCAGATCGTCGGCCTCGCCTTCGATCACGCTGAGATTTTCGGTGGCTGTAATGGCGGCCTGCATGGCGGCGGCGTAGAGCTTGCGGTCGGCCTGGGTCCGCGGACCTCGGACGGCCGGCCCCTTCTTGCGATTGAGCATGCGGAACTGGATGCCGCCGGCATCGGCGACCCGACCCATCAGCCCGTCCAGCGCATCGACCTCGCGAACGAGGTGCCCCTTGCCGAGACCGCCAATCGCCGGGTTGCAGGACATCGCACCGATGGTGGAAAATTTATGCGTGACCAGCGCCGTGCGCGCACCCATGCGCGCAGAAGCGGCCGCGGCTTCACAGCCGGCGTGGCCCCCACCGATAACAATGACGTCGAACTTGTCCTGCATGGGCGCAGCTTCTAGCGCGCCTGTGGACAAGATTGAAGGGAATTTTCGGAGACGTGTTTCACGTGAAACAGAGTTCTACACGCAGGTGCCGTAGGATGGGTTGAGCGCAGCGATAACCCATCACCACAAGCCCCCACGCCTGTGAGCGTGTTTCACGTGAAACAACGCGATGGTTCCTCCGGTGTGGTTGGCTCGGCTGATGGGTTACGCTCCGGCGCTTTGCGCCTGCGCTAACCCATCCTACGGGACGGAGTATTTATATTAGGAATAATTACTTTCCTATGCAAAAATCCCTAAAGATACTATCGAGCACATCTTCCACATCCACTCGCCCGAGCAAGCGCCCGAGTTGATGCGCGGCAGCGCGCAAATCTTCCGCGACCAGTTCGTCGCCTTGCTGCGCAGATATTGCAGCATGCTGCAGCAAATCCACCGTGCGGCGGAGCAGATCGCGCTGGCGATCACGCGTGATAAAACCGGCTTCGCCCTGCCCGAAATACCGGGATGCGAATTCGACCAACGCCGTCATCAGCTCGCTCATGCCGTCGCCACGCTCGGCGGAAATCGAAAGCGACGCATCCGTCGAAGCAGCGGCCGTTACATCGGTCTTCGTGTTGATGATCCAGACCGGCGCATCGCTTTCGATCAGCCATCCTTCCGGTCGGGCGGCTTCGGTTGAATCCACCAGCCACAAAACCAGGTCCGCCTCTCCGGCCCGGGCACGCGCGCGACGAACGCCCTCTTCTTCCACCGGGTCGATGGTTTCACGAATACCTGCGGTGTCGATCACCGTCACCGGATAGCCATCGAGATCGAGCTGCACTTCGATCACGTCGCGGGTCGTTCCGGCATGCGGCGAGACGATCGCGACATCGCGACGTGCGAGCTGGTTCATCAATGTGGATTTCCCCACATTGGGCTGGCCAGCGATCGCCACAACGAGACCATCGCGCAATCGCTCGCTACGGCCCTGCGCCGACAGCACTTGCTCGATTTCGCGACGAAGCGCTTCAGCTTTCTCCAGCGCCGGCGCCATCAGTTCGGCGGAGACATCGCCCTCGTCGGAAAAATCGATGCCGACTTCGACCAGCGCCAAGGCCTCGATAATCTGCTTCCGCCAATTGCGCGCCCTGTCGCCGAGCAGGCCTTTGAGCTGGCGCAGCGCCTGTTTGCGCTGGCGGTCGGTGTCGGCATGAATGAGATCGTCGAGCCCTTCGGCTTCGGTGAGATCGAGTTTGCCGTTTTCAAAGGAGCGGCGGGTGAATTCGCCGGGTTCGGCCGGGCGGAGGCCATTGATGGACCCGAGCGCTTCGAAGAGTGATGCGAGAACGGCGCGACCGCCATGGATGTGAAATTCGGCGGTATCCTCGCCGGTCGCACTAGCCGGCGCGGGAAACCAGAGCACTACGGCATCATCGATGGGGCTGAGTGCTTCGTCCGTGAGAAGCACATGGGTGGCCATGCGCGGCGTCGGGATTTTTCTCGCGAGACGTTCGAGTGCCATGCCGGCATGGGGGCCAGAGACCCGCACGATGGCAATCGCCGTCGGAGGTCGGCCGGAGGAGAGCGCGTAAATTGTCTGGTCGCGTGAGTGCATGACTTATTGTAGCCCGGATGGAGCGCAGCGTAATCCGGGGATGTCGAGATAGTTGAAACGCCGGTCCCTGGATTTCGCTGCGCTCCATCCAGGCTACGAAAAAGGCCGCGCCTTGCGGCACGGCCTTTCCTCATTCGTCGTTCGGCTCGACTTACGTATTCATCGAATCGAAGAATTCCGAATTGCTCTTCGTGTTGCGGAGCTTGTCGAGCAGGAAGTCGATGGCGTCCATGGTGCCCATCGGATTGAGGATGCGGCGCAGCACATACATCTTCTTGAGCACCTGCGAATCGGTGATGAGCTCTTCCTTGCGCGTACCCGAACGCGAGATGTCGATCGCCGGGAAGGTGCGCTTGTCCGAGACCTTGCGGTCCAGGATGAGTTCAGAGTTACCAGTGCCCTTGAACTCTTCGAAGATCACTTCGTCCATGCGGCTGCCGGTATCGACCAGCGCGGTGGCGATGATGGTGAGCGAGCCACCTTCCTCAACGTTTCGCGCGGCGCCGAAGAAGCGCTTCGGCCGCTGCAAGGCGTTGGCGTCGACACCGCCGGTCAGCACCTTGCCCGACGATGGCACCACGGTGTTGTAGGCGCGGCCGAGGCGGGTGATGGAATCCAGCAGGATGACGACGTCGCGGCCATGCTCGACCAGACGTTTTGCTTTTTCGATCACCATTTCGGCGACCTGGACGTGGCGGGTGGCCGGTTCGTCGAAGGTCGAGGACACGACTTCGCCCTTCACCGAACGCTGCATGTCCGTGACTTCTTCCGGACGTTCGTCGATCAGAAGAACGATCAGGTAGCATTCCGGATGATTGGCCGTGATCGAATGCGCGATGTTCTGCATCAGCACGGTTTTACCCGTACGCGGCGGCGCCACGATCAGCGCGCGCTGGCCCTTGCCGATCGGCGCCACGATATCAATCACGCGGGGTGAGAGATCCTTGCGGGTCGGGTCTTCCAGTTCGAGGCGGAAGCGCTCGTTCGGGAACAGCGGGGTCAGGTTGTCGAAATTGACCTTGTGCTTGGACTTCTCGGGATCCTCGAAGTTCAGCGTGTTGACCTTGAGGAGCGCGAAATAGCGTTCGCCTTCCTTCGGGCTGCGGATGTGGCCTTCGACGGTATCGCCGGTGCGCAGGCCGAAACGGCGGATCTGCGAGGGCGAGACGTAGATGTCGTCCGGGCCCGGCAGGTAATTCGCGTCCGACGAGCGAAGGAAGCCAAAACCGTCGGAGAGACCCTCGACGACACCTTCGCCGATGATGTCGGTTTCCTGCAAAGCCAGCTGCTTGAGGCAGGCGAACATCAGCTCTTGCTTGCGCATGGTCGAGGCATTTTCGACCCCCAGCTCTTCCGCAAACGAGACGAGCTCGGCTGGCGTCTTGGCCTTGAGGTCTTGAAGTTTCATTTCCCGCATGGGGGGTGGTCCTGTGGAAGATCGGAGGGAGAGTGCAAGCTGCTGGAGAAGGTGCGGACGCTCAAAAGTGTCACGAAAGTCCGCAGGTCTCCGGCAGAGAAGTCTTGAGCGTTGAAGGTGCTGAAGAGACTTCAAGCCTGATGTGGCGGCCGGCGGATTAAAGAGCCGGGTCGAACCGCATCGCCTGCGTCGGGTGGGAGAAGTCGAACATATGAGACATCCGCCCAACGCGCAAGATCGCTGGAAGTGCCGGCATGATCGAAATCTTCGCTGTCAAAATGGTCGTCAGAACGGCTTCACCACCACCAAAATGACGATCAGGATCATCAGGATGGTCGGTACTTCATTGATAATCTTGTAGAATTTAGCTGATCGCGTGTTGCGGTCGAGGGCGAAATCACGCACTCGGCTGGTCAGGAAGCCATGAACGCCTGACATCAGCAGCACCAGCAGCAGTTTGGCGTGAAACCAGCCGGATGTGTACCAACCGGCCGACCACATCAGGTAGAGCCCCAAAATCCAGGTCGCGATCATCGCAGGGTTGATGATCGCCTTGAGCAGTCGGCGCTCCATCACTTTGAAGGTCTCGGACTGCTTCGAGCCGATCTCCGCATCGCAGTGATAGACGAACAGCCTGGGCAGATAGAGCATCCCCGCCATCCATGAGATGACGGCGATGATGTGCAGAGCTTTCGCCCATTCATACATTGCTAAGCCTTGCCCGCTATCACGGTGTGACGGTCTCGATGGGGAACATCTGCCGTGCATCACGGTTAGCCGCAAGCAGGTTATCCGCGCCCTGCACTCATGAACCCCTTCCTCTAATCTATTATTAGATTCTTAAGGTTTGAGTCTGTTTGGCCGTGGATTTGGCCCGAACAAGACCGTCCCCGCGTCATCCCAAGCTTGTGCACACCGGCTCCTGAATCTTCTGCGAGTCATCTTGCGATCGACAAAGATCGGCAGCCCAGGCACTTGTCGGCAGTTCGGCGGGGATTCCGGAGAGACAAATCCACATAACCCCATTATTGTCTCGACGGTCGCCAAACGGTGTCCCCGCAGGCAGGCCTGTGAAGAAAAAGCCGGGTTATCCCGACCGCCTCGCCACCGCCGCCGATTCCGCTGAAAAGCTCCACAGCGATCCACAGAACACACAGGGTTATGGTGCATACCACCGGCAGCTTTTTTCACCTTCATCTCGTCTCCGATTCCACCGGCGAGACATTGATCACCGTCGCCCGCGCGGTGGCCGCGCAATATTCCAATGTGACGCCGGTGGAGCATGTCTATCCCCTCGTGCGCAGCCAGAAGCAGCTCGACCGCGTGCTGACCGAGATCGAGGAAGCGCCGGGCATCGTTCTGTTCACGCTGCTGGAAAGCGATCTGGTGTCGCGGCTGGAAGCCAAGTGCCATGAAATCAATTCGCCGAGCCTGTCGATCATTGGGCCGGTGATGCAGCTGTTCCAGAATTACCTGGGTGCCTCCACCTCCGGCCGGGTCGGCGCGCAGCACGTGCTCAACGCGGAATATTTCAAGCGCATCGACGCGCTGAATTATTCGATGATGCATGATGACGGGCAGCATACCGATGGCCTCGAAGAGGCGGATGTCGTCCTTGTCGGTGTGTCGCGGACATCGAAGACGCCCACATCTATCTATCTGGCGAATCGCGGCGTCCGCACCGCCAATGTTCCGCTCGTCCCCGGTATCCCGATTCCGAAACAGCTCGAGACGCTGAAGAATCCGCTGGTAGTCTCGCTGCATGCGACGCCGGAACGCCTGATCCAGATCCGGCAGAACCGCCTGCTGTCGATCGGTGGCGATACGGCGAATGACGATTATATCGATCGTCAATCGGTTACGGATGAAGTGACCTATGCGCGCAAACTGTCGGCCAAATATGGCTGGCCTCTGCTGGAAGTGACGCGCCGCTCCATCGAGGAGACGGCTGCGGCAATCATGAAATTGCTGGCCGATCGCCAGCGGCAACGGATGCAGGAATGACCATCTGGCGCGGCGAAGAGCCGCTGATTCTGGCGTCGCAAAGCGCGGCGCGGCGCATGCTGCTGTCTGGTGCCGGCATTACTTTTGACGCAGCTCCGGCGGATATCGACGAGCGAGCGATTCAGCAGAAATCCGGCCTCACCGTCCCCGGCGAGGTCGCGGCTTTGCTTGCCGAGCAAAAGGCGGCATTCGTCTCGCTGCGGCATCCCGGGCGTTATGTCGTCGGCGCCGACCAAACGCTGTCGGTCGGTGATCGGCTGTTCAACAAGCCGGCCGGCCGTGATCAGGCTGCGCAGCAATTGCGCGATCTCTCGGGAAAAACGCATGAGCTGCATTCGGCCATCGCCGTGGCCTGCGATGGTGCGACGATTTTCTCCCATGTCTCGGTGGCGCATATGACCATGCGCCAGCTCGATGATGCCGCCATCGATGCCTATCTCGATGCCGCCGGCGACAAGGTAACGACCAGTGTCGGCGCCTATCAGCTCGAAGGCCTGGGCGTGCACCTGTTCGAATTGATCGAGGGCGATCACTTCACCATTCTCGGCCTGCCGTTGCTGCCGCTGCTTAAATTTTTGCGCGGCGAAGGCATGATCGGAATCTAAAAAACCAACACGGGGATTGGAATGCGCGTCTTGGGGCTGACCGGCTCGATCGGCATGGGGAAATCGACCACCGCAAAACTGTTCGTGGAAGCTGGCGTGCCCGTCTATGACGCCGATGCCACCGTTCACATGGTCTATGAGAACGAAGCGGTCCCGCTGATCGAAGCGGCGTTTCCTGGCACGACCGCGGACGGCAAGGTCGATCGCACCAAGCTGTCGCCGCTGGTGGTGCATGATGCCGATGCGATGAAAAGACTGGAAAGCATCGTTCATCCCCTGCTCGCCAAGCACCACAAAAAGTTCCTCGACGATGCTGAAGCTTCTGGCGCGCCGATTGCCGTTGTCGATGTTCCGCTACTGTTCGAAACCGGTGGCGACAAGCGCGTCGATGGGATTGTTGTTGTCTCCACCGATGCCAAGACGCAGCGCGAACGCATTCTCGCCCGGGACGGTATGACGGAAGACAAGCTTGACGCCATTCTTGCGCGGCAGCTTCCAGACGCCGAAAAGCGTAAACGCGCTGACTTTGTCGTGGACACCTCCCACGGGATTGAGCCTGTCCGCGCCCGGATCGCTGAAATTCTGGTCGAGGCTGCTAAGCTGCCGCGTAGACGCCCCTGATTTGTTGAGCTGAGACTGACATGCGCGAAATCGTCATGGATACAGAAACCACCGGCCTCGATCCCTTACGCGGCGATCGACTGGTGGAAATCGGCTGCCTCGAAATCTTCAACCGGATGCCGACCGGCCAGACTTTTCACGTCTACTGCAATCCCGAACGCGACATGCCGAAGGAAGCTTTTGACGTTCACGGCCTGTCGGCGGAGTTTCTCTCCACCAAGCCGTTGTTTCACGAAGTCGCGAACGATTTTCTCGCCTTCATCGGCGATTCGCCGCTGGTGATTCACAACGGCTCATTCGACCTCGGCTTCATCAATATGGAGCTCGATCGCATCAAGCGCCCGCCGGTGCCGCGGGATCGCCTGGTCGATACGCTGCTGCTGGCGCGGCGCAAACATCCGGGCGTGTCGAACCGTCTCGACGATCTCTGCGCCCGCTATTCGATCGACAATTCCCGCCGCACCAAGCACGGCGCGTTGCTCGACTCCGAACTTCTGGCCGAAGTCTATATCGATCTCGTTGGCGCGCGGCAGTCGTCTCTGATTCTGGCGGATGATGCGCCGATCATGGTGCGGGGAAGCGTGGGCGATGCACCGCGCCGCCAACGCGAGGTGGCTTTGGCATCACGCCTGACGGACGACGATCGCACGACCCATCGTGCCTTTGTGGGCACGCTGGGTGACAAGCAGATCTGGTCGGAATTCTGGGGCGAGCCGGATACGGCGGCTTCGTAGTTCCTTCTCCCCGCACGC
>CALRZK010000130.1:0-7608 GCA_943372615.1 Bradyrhizobium ivorense
AAAACGCTAACATGACGATTTTCGTGCTTCCATGACCTCCGAGGTAATCGATTTGCCTCGCGGCGGCGGACATCTTCGGGACATCGCAACCGATCACCGAAGGAGAACGATCATGATCCATCCGTCTTTGCTGCTCCGCCGCGCCATCCAGATCGACGCCGTCGTCAGTGGCGCCATGGCCCTGCTGCTGACTTTCGCCGCCGGCGCGCTGGCGCCGCTGCTGCAACTGCCCGAGGCGTTGTTGCTGGAATCCGGCCTATTCCTGATTGCCTATGTCGCGCTGATTGGCTGGCTCGGTCTGCGCGCGACCATGCCGAAGCTGCTGGTGCTGGCCGTGATCATCGGCAACGCCGCCTGGACACTCGGGAGCATCGGGCTGCTGTTCTCGGGTGCGGTAAGCCCGAATTTGCTGGGCCAGTTATTCGTTGCAGCGCAGGCGATTGCCGTCGGCGTGTTCGCGGAGTTGCAGTTTATCGGCCTGCGCAAGAGCAGCGTGGCGCAGACGGCTTGAAGCCCAGAGCGACGGCCTCTCTCTCCTTCTCCCCGTTCTGCACGGGGAGAGGGCGGGGTGAGGGGCTGGCCAGAGGCCGAACCACAATCGCAATTTTCCAATTCGCACAGGTGTGACTGGTGAGAAATACGTACTTCTCTAATCGCGTGCCACGCCCCTCACCCGGCGCGAAGACGCGCCGACCTGTCCCCGCGCAAGATGCAGGAGAGGTTAAGAACTACGCCTTCTTGGCCTTGGCTTTCGTCGCCTTGGCCTTCTTGCCGACAGCCTTTGCCTTCTTGGCAACCTTGGCCTTCTTCGCAGCCTTCGGCGCTTTCTTCAGCGCCTTCTTGACGTCGGCCTTTTTGGCCTTCGCCTTGTCCTTCTTGCGCTTGGCCTTGTCGGCGCGCTTCTGTTCCTTGCGCTCGGCCTTTTCCTTCGCCTTCGCCTTTTCGGCGCGCAGCTTGGCCTGCTTCTTCTTGCGCTTGGCTTCGCAGCCCTCGCATTTGCAGCCGATCGGCTTCAGATATTCTTTGAAATATTCGGTGCCGTAATCGTAGTTGATCTCCTCACCCGGCTCGATCTTCTTGATCGAACGGATGATGATCTTCTTCTTCGCCGGATTGACGTCGGACTCGGCGTTCGGCTTGCAGGAATGATTGATGTAGCGCGCGACGTTCTTGCGGATCGAGCCATCCACGGTCCAGCGCTTGCTGATCTGGAACAGATATTTGTTCTCGATCGCATCATGCTTCTCGTTCTTTGAGTCGAGCAGCGGACCGAAATACTGGATGATCTTCACACCCTTCTTGATCGGCTGGGTGGCGAACAGGCCGAGACCGGTCTTGGAACGGCCGATGCGATAGGGCTTCGAGGCGGTGGAGACGGGCATGGGCGGGACTGACACTGCAATAAAAAGGGAAAACTGACCGGGCTTTCTAGATCGATTCCGCAAGTCATGCCAGCGGCCGCGGCGCAAGCTGATGAACCTTCCCCAGCTTGCCGACGTCAAACATGGCGAATTGCCCTCAGGACCGATGCCATGACCTCGATTGCCGGTTTTTCAGCCGCCCTCGTGCTTATTGGTGCGGCGACCATCGCCGTCGCCGAGCCGACCAGCAGCGCTTACACCTCCACCGCTGACAAGGATTGCCGCAAGGTATCCAGCACCAAGGTCGGCGATGACGAACTGGGCTCCGCACACATCTGCCGCGGCCCTGCCGGCTTCAAGATCGTCAAAAGCGAAGACGATCTGCGTGAAACGATCACGGTCGGCCGAACGGCGGCAATCGCCAATGATCAGCCCGCCGCATCGCAGGGATTTGGCCCGTTCAATTCGACCACCAACACCATCGAATGGCGCCTCAGCGCTGGCAAGCCCTTCGCGATGATCCAGCGCTGGCACATCGCCGACAACGATGACCCTGACAAGACCGGGCGCCCGAACACGAAACAGTTTCTGGTGGTAACGCGACTGCCACCCGGCGCGGCATGCCATGTGGCTTATATCGACGTGAAGGCCAATCCGGCCGCCAATGAGATCGCACGCAAGGTTGCGGACGAAATCGCACGTGGCTTCGATTGCAAAAAGGACAGAGCGAAGGTCGCAGGCGCCAGCGGCCGTGCGGTCGAATTGGCGCTACCGCGCTAAGCGCGCTTCTTTTCGCGCTGATAGCGCGCGAGCAACCGTTCACCCTTGGCCGCAATCTTTCGCGCTGCTGCAACGGTGGTCGGCACAGGTTCACCCCAGGCATGAGCCGATAGCGCGTGGCGTGTCGGGTGCCCTTGGCTATCGACCAAGGGTGGCAGCTTGGCGCGGCCATAGAAGCGCACAGCCCAACTGCCCTTGCGACGCATTTCGGTCAGTGTCATCTCGGACACCTTCTTGGTCACGCCAGGCCTGAGATGCGCGCCCTGTTTCTTTGCAAAGGTCTTGCGGCCGGCTGCCGTGAGGCCACCTTTGGGATCCTTCTCGGCTTTCCTGGAGGCCTTTTTCTTCACGGCCTTCTTCGTCGTTTTCTTGGCCGACTTTTTCTTCGCGGCTTTCTTCACGGTCGTCTTGGCCGCTTTCTTCACCGACTTTTTGGCGGTCTTTTTCTTCGCAGACTTTGCCATGCGCATATTGTCCACGAGATTGGGGTAAGGCCGGCCGGCGCGTTTGGCGCGGGCCTTGGCGGCAGCTTTCTTCGCTGGCGTGAGATGCCTGGATGACTTGCCCACGCGTTTGCGCGGGTTCGCGCGTTTCCAGGGAGCTTTACGTGTCGTGCTCTTGGTGGTGCCTTTGGCCATGCGCGGTCAACGCGCATCTTCTTGCCAAGTTTCAACCCGCTATTGCGGCGGCGGCACACTGATTTTCAGCGTCTCCACGAACAGCGTCTCCGCATCAGGCTGGCCGGGCAGACGATCGAGGACGTAGTCCAGCCGCCCCGCCAGCACAAGCATGGCAAAGCCATGGGCCAGCGACCAGGTGCGCGCGATCTGCGTCGCTTGCGCCATCGATAACGCATCTGTCGCGACATCGCCGTCATGGACGATACCCGCGACATGCGCGAGGCTGGCGAATGAGATATTGCTCGCGTCCTTCAGGGCCGGCCGATTCATGTCGAGGCGCTCGGTGCGAAACATGAGCTGATACATGCCAGGCTGCGCGCGCGCATAAGCAAGATAGGCGCGCGCCCGCGCCAGCCCGCTTTCCGCAGGCGTCGTGCCGGTGGCGCTGGCGGCGTTGAGTGTTGCGTTGAAATTGCGAAAACCCACGGCAGCCAGTTCGCTGAGCAATCCCGTCAGATCGCCGAAGTGATGGGTCGGCGCGGCATGCGATACCCCGGCTTCGCGGGCGACTGCACGCAGTGTCAAACCATTAAGCCCGTCGCGCTCCAAAACGATTTGCGCGGCTTTTAACAAAGCAACGTGTAAGTCCCCGTGATGATAGGGAGATTCCGCGCCAGACGACTTTTCGGCCGATTTTGAGCGGTGCGGCTTCCTAGCGGCAGACTTGGGGCCGCCTTGCGGCAGCTTGTTAACGGGCTTGTTGCGGGCAGATTTGACCATCACCGCTTATAGCAATCATTTTGACACTGTAAAGATTTTGCTTGACGAACGTCAGCCCTCAGCCTAAACGCATCTTTACACCGTCAAGATACCGGCAAACGGGATACGCCCATGGCCACCTTTCTCATCCTCGCCCCGTTCGGCACCTTTGCCTTGCTGATGCTGGTCGCGTCCTCTGCCATCAGCCTGTTCGCGGCCGCCACGCTGGCTTTGGGCATCGTGGTCTGGGATGTCATGCGCGGCGGATCGGTGAAGATGCTCGCCGCCGGCACGGTGCTGCTGTTCGCAGCCATCGGCTGCTACGTCAGCTTGATCGACGGTAACTGGAGCCGGAGCGCGCTGCATCTGGCGGTCGATCTCGGCGTGCTCGCGATTGCTTTGTTGTCGCTCGCGATCCGCACACCCTTCACGTTGCAATATGCCCGCGAGCAAGTCGATGCCGAGACCACCAAGCTGCCTGGCTTCCTCGCCGCGAATTATGTGATCACCTGGGCCTGGACATTCGCCTTCGTGCTGATGCTGCTCGCCGACATGCTGGTGATATTCGTGCCGGGATTGCCGCTCTGGATCGGCTTTGCCATCGCCTTCGCTGCCCGGAACGCAGCGCTGTACTTCACCAGGTGGTATCCGCAATATCGGCGCAGGATACATGCCGCCGAGCAGACCGCACCGCTGAAATCCTGACTGTTAACAATTGCCCCATCTTTCGGAGACTGCGATGAAGGACGTGTTCGCCAAGCTCGGCCAGGACTTCTTCTCCACCATCCTTTTCCTGGTGCTTTATCTGATCACCGGCGATGTGCTACTGGCGACCGGTGTCGCAATCGCGGGCGCCATCGCACAATTCATCCGCGCGCGCATCAAAGGCGACAAGCTCGATGTGATGACCTATGCCAGTCTCGCACTGGTGGTCGTGCTCGGCGGCGCGACGCTGCTCACCAATGATCCGCGCTTCGTGCTGGCCAAGCCGAGCATCGGCCATTTCGCCATCGGCGTCGTCATGCTGCGCAAGGGCTGGATGCTACGCTACCTGCCGCCGATCGTGAGCGAAACGATCCCGGAATATGTCGTGATGGCCGGCTATGCCTGGGCCGCGCTGATGTTCGCACTCGCTGCCGGCACTATTGGCGCAGCACTCCGCGGCGATATGAAATTGTGGACGTTCTATGTGACGGTGGTGCTGATCGGCGCCAAGGTGGCTGCCTTCGCAATCCAGTATGTGATTTTCCGTGTGCTTGTGACACGTCGCCTGCGCGCCGCCGCTACAGCAGCGCCGTAGCAGCGTTAGAGATACTGATAAAACATGATGCCGTTGATCGCGCTCGCTGCTGCCAGCAAGGCCACCACGGTCATATTCATCCTCAGAGCATCAACCATCGCTCGCCTCGAATCTCAGATCAGTTCCGAGCGCTATTGAAACAGGACGCGCCGAGTCGTCACCGCTTTTCTTTTTGCCCCCCGGGCTTGCGAGTCCGGGCAGAATCGAGTCTGCGAGATCATGGTTAATCCACCCCGCGCGACTAAGTGACTGAGTCGAGTTTTGTCGAGTCGGATTCGACGATTCGCGAGGCGTCAGAACCAGATCTGCATCGACAGACCGCAGGCATCACGAGGCGCATCGCCATCCGGCAGACAGCCCGCCGGACTGGACGCAGCCAGAGCCACAGCGCATGCGTCGAGCACATCATCACGTTTCGCACCGGTGCGATGGCGGCCAGACGTCAGCCACTCATCGAGGTCGGCAAAACCGTTTGCACGAAGAAGATCACATCGTAAGGCAAGCCCCTCCTCCGTATGCTTCGACGGCAACGGCTTGTCGGCGTTCAAACGCAGGAAGACCAGTTCGGGATGCGCTTCGCGGAGTTCCAAATGTCGGTGCATGCGGGCAAACGCATCGACCTCCATGATCTTGGCGCCGATGTGCCAGAGTTGAAGCGACACGCGCGTTTGCTCGCGCCGCAGCGCTTCTTCATTGGCGGACGCAGGATCGCGATACTCTTCCCACAACCACCGCCGGGCGCCCGAGAAGACGCGCGAGCCATGCGGCTTTAGTCTCGCGCGCGCCAGACGATCGCAGAGACGGTCGCCGTCATCCGGCATGCCGATGGGGATATCGATGGCAGCGCGATCGAAACGCTGCGTGGCGAGCCAGGAAATATCGCTGGGAAAAGCGATGCTCCGACGGTCACCATCGATGGTGACGGCGACCCAGCCCTTGCGAAAACCGTCGAGACCGATGGCGATCATGTCCGTCAGTCCGGCGACGGCGCGTCTTCGTCCAGCAACGCGTCGCGGGCCGCGCCACCGATAGCCTTGACCAGATCTTCGTCACCGTCTTCCGGCAGTGCTTCATCGAGGCCGAGCATGCGGGCCGCACTGCCGTCCTCGGGCATCAATTCGACATTGCGCAGCGCGCGGTCCATCATCTTGTTACGCCGGTCGAGATCAGCCACCGAATTCGCCGCGGTGTTGAGCTGCTTCGCGACCTTGCCCACTGTGTCGTTGTAGCGCTTGAATTCGGTGCGAACGGCGCTGAGGATTTTCCACACATCGCCGGAGCGCTCCGCGATCACCATGGAGCGATGATTGACCTGGAAGGCGTGCAGGATAGCCGCAAAGGTCGTCGGCCCCGCCAGCATGACATTGCATTCGCGCTGGACGTAATCGAACAGGCCCGGAATGCGCAGCACTTCCGCGAACAGGCTCTCTGTCGGCAGGAACAGGATGGCGCGCTCGGTGGTGCGCGGCGGGTTGATGTATTTCTTCGCAATGTCCTTGGCGAAAGACTTGATGCGGTTTTCCAGCGCCTTGCGGAAATGAGCGGCCAGTTCGACATCATTGGCTTCCAGCGCCTCGAGCATATGCTCGTGGTCCTCGCGCGGGAATTTCGCGTCCACCGGCAACAGCATCTCGTCGCCATCGAGCATCGGCAGGCGGATCGCATATTCGACGCGCTCGGCCGAATTCGGCTTGATCTGTGCGTCCTTGATATATTGCGTCGGCGACAGGAAATCCTGCAGCAGCATCGCGAGCTGCACTTCGCCAAAGGTGCCGCGCAGCTTTGGATTGGTGAGCACGTTTTTGAGATCGCCCACATGGGTGGAGATGCTGCGCATCTCGCCGAACACCTCATAGGCCTTGTTGAGCTGCTCGACCACGCGGCCAAAATTCTCGTTGAGCCGTGTTTCCAGTGTCGTCTGCAGCTTCTCATCGACGGTGGAGCGGACCTTCTCTAGCTCCGCCGCATTCTCGGTACGGAGCTGATCGAGCCGCCCTTCGACCGTCTGGCGCAGCTGTTCGCCGCTCAGGCCTTGGGTGCGCGTGAGCTCATCAATCGCCAGCTTGGTGGCGTCGAGGCGCTCCTTCTGATGGTTGCTGATCTCGCCCAGCGTATCGGAGACGCCCTGGCGCATGCGCTGGAAACTGCCACTCAATTCTTCACGCAGATTGCGCGCGGAGTCCGCATGCGCAGCGCCGGACTGATCGAGCTTGTGCTCCACCATCGTCCGCAACGCTTCGCGATTGGCGGAGGAGTCCTGCTCCATGCGGCCGATATCGGCATTGAGCTTGGTGCCGATGTCGTTGATGCGGGCTTCGGTGGTCTTGTTGGTGGCTTCGAGACGCTGGCCGAAATTGTCCACCTGATTGAGCAGCCGCTCGGAGAGTTTGAGCATCATGTCCGCTGCAGCGCCCTGCTGCTGGTTCATGGTCTGCAGCAGCTCCTGCCGGACGGCACGGATCTCGGCATCCGAGGCCGCGCGAATGGCATCGCCTTCGAAGCGCAGCAGCTCGCTGACGTCTCCCCGCTCCAGCGCGAGTGGACGACGCGCGACCACGATGACAGCCACGATCGCGAACAGCGCGGCAATGAAGGCCAGCGCTAGCGTGGCAATCGGAAAATAGGGAGCAAATTCGGTCACAGGCATCTCTCGCGTACTCTTTTTGTTCTAGCGAGAGGCGAGGATTTTCGCAAGTACTCTCAGTCGTCATCGCGAGGTCAGGGAAAGCCTTCGGCTTTCCCCTTAGCATAGTGACGAAACAATCCAGTCTTTGGGAAGAACTGGATT
>CALRZK010000131.1:0-7584 GCA_943372615.1 Bradyrhizobium ivorense
CGGCTGTTCGTTGATCGCTATGATGTGCTCAAGGCGCGACTGACCCAGCGCCTTGGCTCGGCCGATCTCGCCGGCGATGCCATGCAGGATACATGGCTGCGGCTCGCCCGGATCGAATCCGTCGGCGTCGTTCAAAGTCCACAAAGCTACCTGTTCCGGATCGTTCTCAACGCGGCCGAGGACCGCAATCGCAGCGAGCGGCGGCAGCGTCTGTCGCCGACGGAAATCGACAGTCTGCTCCAATTGCCCGACCCGTCCCCGACGGCCGAGCAGGTTTTGATGGCGCGGGCCGACCTCGCGGCGTTCGAGGCGATCCTGCAGGAGCTTCCCGAGCGCCGCCGCGAAATTTTCTTGGCCGCGCGGCTCGGCAGCATCCCTCGCCAGGAGATCGCGGACCGGCTCGGGGTGTCCCGGCAATTGGTCGCGAAGGAGTTGCGGCTCGCCATGGAGCATTGCCTGGCCCGCTTGAAAGAAATTCGCGAATGAACGTGGCGTTTGACACGCCGGGAAACGTCTTAGAATGAGAGCTTTCGGAATTGTAGCCGAGCCATCTGGGCATCGGTAGGACGACTTAACGAGATGAGCAAGGCAGACAAGGGCCTGACAACGGTTGATCGGGAGGCGATCGACTGGATGGAACGGCTGACCTCGGGAGACATGACGGCCGACGACGCAGCCGCGCTGAAAAGCTGGCTGGCGCTGGACATTGCCCATGAAGCGGCATTCGCGCAAGCGCGCCAACTTTGGCAGACGACCGGCGATGCTGCACAGGCCGTCGTCGGGCAACAGGCTGATTATGCCAGCAGGCTAGATGATTTGCGGCGGCGGCGCCGCAAGATGGCGAGTCGCCGCGCGGTGCTGGCAGGCGGCGGCGTAGCCATCGCCGCTGCTGCCGTTTACGGCGTGGTCAGGCCGCCGCTGGGGCTGTGGCCTTCGTTCTCCGAACTCGCCGCTGATTTTCGCACCGGGACGGGAGAGCAGCGGCAGGTTACCTTCGCCGACAATGTTGCGATCAGCCTGAATACGCAAACGAGCCTTGCCATACGCCCGACAGACGGCGCCGAAGACCGCATCGAATTGGTCGCGGGCGAAGCGTCATTCGCCACTGCGACGCGCACAGCGCGGCCGCTCGTCGTGCTGGCGGGCGACGGCCGTGCCTTCACGCAACTGGGGCGCTTCGACATGCGCCTGCTTGCGGGTGGCGAGGGCGCTCCCGTGAGCGTCACATGCTTTGAGGGCGAGGTGAAGATCAATCAGGGGCGTGGCGAGACTCTTCTGCGCGCCGGTCAGCGGATGCGCTATGATCGCACCGGTCTGGGGCAGATCGCCGCAGTCGATCCGCGGGCCGCGTCGGAATGGCAGCGCGGCGTGGTCGAATTCCGGGGCACGCCTTTGAACGAAGCGGTCGATGAAATCAACCGCTATCGCCCTGGCCGCATCGTCGTGATGAATGCGGCGCTGGCTAAAAAGCAGCTCAGTGGCCGGTTTCGCATCGATCAGTTGAATGAGGCGCTGCTCGGTGTCGAGCGAGCCTTCGGGGCCAAGGTCCAGCATTTGCCGGGTGGCATCGTCCTGCTGAGCTGATCTTTGTGGGCGCGACAGAAAATTCCTAAAAAACTTTTCTGAAAACGTAGTCATCGTCGTTGCGGATTCCGTCTTAACGGCAAGACCGATTTGACCCCGAGGTGCAGCCCCATCGCTGCAGCCTTGGGCGCCCTATGGCTTGCCGATAAGGAACTGCACGATGCCCGCCAGCAACAGCCGCCGTAGCCACACGTCACAACCATCTCGCCGTGGACGGATGGTTTCTCCTGGCTCCGTTGGCAAGCCGCTGTCGCGGGGTGTGTTGCTGACGAGCGTCAGCCTGCTAAGCTTCATGTTCGGAGCGAACGAAGTTTACGGCCGTGCGCTCAATGGCGGAAGTGCGGGTGGCGTCTCTGCACCGAACATTGCGTCCGACGCGGCGGCTCAGGCTGCCCAACAGGCGGCTGCTGCAGCGGCGCAGACGCAGCGGTCCTTGGCACGCGCGGCCCGTGCCGTGCAGGATATGCAGGCGGTACAGGCCGCCGCGCGCGCGGCTGCGGCGGCAGCGCAGGCTTCGGCGACGCCGCCGGTCGTGGTGCCGAACGGTCTCGGCCGCGGTGGCCTGCAGGCAGGCGCGAACGCGCCGAACGGATGGGGGAGCAGCGCGAGCGGGCCGACGCAAAGCGTCGATGGCAATGGCGAAACGCAGGTCAATGTACGTCAGCTCACGCAGCAGGCCATTCTCGAATGGAAGTCATTCAATGTCGGCGCGCGCACAACGTTGACCTTCGACCAGCAGGGCAACAGCAACTGGGTGGCGCTCAATCGCGTGGACCGCGATGCCGGTCCGAGCCAGATCCTCGGCCAGATCAAGGCCGATGGCCATGTCTACGTGATCAACCCGAACGGCATCATCTTTGGCGGCAACAGTCAGGTCAATGCCGGCTCGCTGATCGCTTCCACCGCCGACATCTCGCCGGAGCAGTTCTCCAAGAACGGAATTTTCAGCGAGCTGAACGGCTCGACCTACACGCCGAGCTTCAAGGCGGCAGGCGGCAAGGTGGTGGTCGAATCTGGCGCGCTGATCGGCACGCGCGCACCGTCGTCGGTCACGGCCGGCGGCGGCTATGTGCTGATGATCGGCTCCGAGGTGAGCAATAGCGGTGCGATCTCCACGCCGAAGGGGCAGACGATCCTCGCCGCCGGCGACGACTTTGTGTTGCGCCGCGGATTCTCCACCGACGTCAATTCGGTCTCCACCACGCGCGGCATCGAGGTCGTCACCGGCAAGCAGGGGACCGACGGAAGCTGGACACCGGGCGGCGGCACGGTCAGCAATCGCGGCCTCATCCTTGCGCAGCAGGGCGATATCACGTTATCCGGCCGCACATTGACGCAGGACGGCGTGCTGCTTGCGACCACCACGGTCAACACTCGCGGTACGATTCATCTTCTGAACTCGGCCTCCGACAGCAATGGCAGCGTCACTCTCGGCAACGGCGCGCTCACCGCGATCCTGCCGGAACTCGACAGCACCGAGACCGCGCTCGACAGCCAGCGCGATGGCCTGATCGCCGCGTCCAACACGGCCAATGCGGCGCGCGATCTGATCGCGCCCGGCCTATTCGATAATCTGTCGCGGCTTGCCGACCGTCAGGACCAGTCGCGCGTCGAGATCGTCACCGGCGGCAGCGTCACCTTCAAGGGCGGTTCCTATACGGCGGCGCAGGGCGGCCAGATTGCGGTCTCTGCCAAGAATGGCCGCATCGTCACCGAGACGGGCGCCACGCTCGACGTCTCCGGCGTGCGCAATGTGGCGCTGGCGATGAGCGCCAACAATATGCAGGTCAATATCCAGGGCAACGAACTGCGCGACAGTCCGCAGAACCGCGACGCGGATCTGCTGAAAAACGAAAATGTCTGGGTCGATATCCGCACTCTGACATTGGTACCGAAAGGCACCGGCGGCTATGACGCAGATCGCTACTACACGAAGGGTGGCCTGCTGGAAGTTGGTGGCTATCTCGCCAACACGGCCCATGGCATTGGCGAATGGGCCGCGGTCGGCGGCACCATCACGCTGGCGGCCAAGGAAGTGATCGCGCAGAAGGGATCGGTCTTCGATCTGACCGGCGGCTCGCTGGATTTTGCGGGCGGCTATATCCGCTCCACCAATCTGATTGGCGCCGACGGTCGCCGCTACAGCATCGACGACGCGCCGGGCGATCTCGACTACGCGAATTTCGCCGGCGGTTTCCGTCGCACGCACAATATCCAGGGACAGGAAGACAAGCGCCTCGTCGAGATCTGGACCTCGGTCTTCGATCGGGGCCGCACCTCGCTGCGTTGGGAGGACGGCTATACGGTCGGCCGCGATGCCGGTCGCCTCAATCTGGCGACGCCCACCGCGATCATGGAAGCGGACATCATCGCTGATACGATCCAGGGCGCGCGGCAATCCAGCAAGCGCCCGAGCGGCATCACCGACGGCTATAAGGCGACGCAGACGATCGTGGCCAAGGGGGGCGTGCTTGCCTCGGGTGACTACAATTACTACGGCCGCGTCGGCGTGTTCGACACGGATGTGAAGATCGGCGACATCTCTGATATCACCGCGGGCGTCGATCTGACCGCCGCGCTGCCGGGCGCGCGAAGCAACACGCTGTGGCTGGATGCCGGCCGTCTGAATGCGCTGAAGCTCGGCGGCGTCGATCTGGCGACAGCGGGCAAGGTGACGGTCGATCGCAATGTGACCCTTGCCGATGGCGGATCGTTCGACGTGATCGCACCGGTCGTCGATCTGGCTGCCGGGATCACCTCTCATGGCGGGCGCATCGCGGTGACCAATGTGTTCCAGACGGCGACGCCGAACCAGTTGGCACGCGGTCTGATGATCGATGGCAAATCCAGTGTAACGCTGCGCGAAGGCGTCACACTGAATGTCGGCGGCTTTTGGTTGAATGCCCAGCAGAACCTGCAGGACAGCGACAAGGCCGCCACCATCGATGGCGGCATGGTGAGCCTGGAATCGACGGGCGATGTCACTGTGGCCAAGGGCAGCCTGATTGACGTGTCGTCGGGCGCGTTTGTTGGCGCGACGGGCAAGATCACGGGCGGCAAGGGCGGCGACGTGCGGCTGATCGCCGACGCCTTTGTCAATGGCAGCGACAGCGCGGCGGCGGCTCAGTTCGGCGAGTTGATCCTGAACGGCGACATCAGTGCTTACGGCGTGAATGGAGGCGGCACCTTGACCATCGAGTCGGGGCCAGCGGTGGTGCTGGGCGGCAACATCCTGCGTAATAACGGCAGGCTGGCGACGGGCGAGAAGGCGCCGGTCGAACTGACGGCAATCGAGGCCTTCGTGGTGCGCGCGGGCGAAACGCTGCCGGCCGATTATCGCTATTCCAAAACTATCGCGCTTCCCGGCGAGGCGGTCGGCAGCACACCGCTGTTTGCCGCAGACAATCTGATCACACTCGCCGCTGACTGGACTCTGCCGCGAACGACCGCTTCGGGCCGAACATACATCATCCAGTATTACAATCCTGATGGTATCCAGCAGAATGTGACTGCCAACTTTAACGTGGATCGCACAATCCCGGCTGGATCAAAAATAATCCGCATAGCAAGCGGCGCGCCCAATTTCCCCATCAACTACACCATTCCAGGGAATGTGTTCCCCATCGGCATTCCGATCACACCGCGAGACGCGATCATCGCTGCTGGCATGCCCGCGCCGAATGATGTCACATTCGCGGCCGGAACGATCATCACCGTCGGTGCGGTGGCGCCGCGCGACATTACGGTCAGGCCCTTGCTTAATCTCGATGCGGAGCGTTTTCACGCGGGCTTTGCGAGCTACAGCATCACTGGGCGGCAGGGACTTGTCGTCGCAGACGGAGCCAGGATCGATATCCAGACTCCGGTGCTCGTGCTCCGTGAGGGCGCCTTGTCGCTGCCGACACAGGCGGCCTCGAATGTCGCATTCGATCTCTGGACGCCGCCCATTTACCCCGAAAATCCCGGCTCGCGCACACTCATCCAGCGCGCAGGCGGCGACCTGACGCTGCGGTCGGATGCTGAAATAAATATCGGCACGGGCTCGATCGTGAGCGTCGATCCCGGCCGCAAGATCCGCATCGTCGGCAATATCCAGCAGTCTTCGACACGCAACCTGATCGAGGCGCGTCAGATCACGATCGACGGCACGCTCAATGCGTGGGGTGGCCAGATCATGATCGATGCCGCGCAGTATAATCCCGACGGCATCTCGCATAGTCGCTCGATCTGGATCGGCGACCATGCGGTGCTCGACGTGGCCGGCCGCGCAATCACGGCGCGGGATCGGCTCGGCCGGACCTATGGCTTCGTGCAGGCCGGCGGCACCATCGCCATCGGCGGCGGGCTCGACTGGGAGGTGTCCGGCGAGGCTGCGGCGCCTGATCTGTTCGTTGTCATCCGGCCCGGAGCGGTGCTCGATGCATCGGGCACGCGCGCGGTCATCGACCTACCAGAGAATGCCGCTTGGACGCGGGGAGGGGCGACATCTCTGCCGATCGCCAGCAACGGCGGTAGCATCATCCTCAAATCGAACAATGGCCTCTATCTCGACGGTGTGATGCGCGCATTCGCGGGCGGGGATGGCGCGGCGGGCGGCGCCCTCGCCGTGGCGCTCGAAACGCCCGCTTACGATCTCAGCAATGGCGGCATCGTCGATGACGGCGTGCGCATCCCGCGCGAATTGGTCATTGCGCGGCAGCATGGTGCGAGCGCGTTGCAAACGGGCGCGCAGCCCGGCGCGGCCGATCCGGCCTTGCGTTATGGCACGGCGCGACTGGGCGTCGATCAGGTTCAAGCCGGCGGCTTCGGCAATGTCTCACTGCTCTCCGCCGGCCTTCTCAGCTTCGACGGCAATGTCACGCTGCAGATGGCGCAGAGTCTGCGTCTCTATGCCTATTCCTATGCTTTGGCAGAAACCTCGGCTTTGAGCGCGCGCGTCGATCTCGGCGCGCCGTATGTTCGTCTTGCCGGCGCTACCCGTCACATCGTGACAGGCGCCGATGTCAAAGTATTGCCCACGGTCAGGAACATGCACGCCGGCCTGTCGCAGCAGGCGACGCAGGGTGGCTTCGCCGTCACGGCGGATATGATCGAGATTCGTGACCAGGTCGGCTTCGGCGCGCGAGCGACGATCACGCGTAATACCGGATCGCTGACGATCGACCGGCGCGGATTTGCAGATGTGGCCCTGACGAGCCGCGGCGATCTGCGCTTTCTGTTGAATGACGGCCCGAGTTCGGGTGACGACACCTTCCCGACGGCACAGCCGATCGATGGCGGCGTGCGGACCTTCCTCGCCGCGACGGGCGACCTGACCATCACGGCAGCGCAGGTCTATCCTGCTACTGGCGTCAGTGCGCGTATCAAGGCGGGCCGCACGCTATCGGTTCATGGTTATGGCGCGGCGCCGGATATGCCCTGGTCAGCCTTTGGGCGTCTCGTCCTTGATGCCGAAACGATCAATCAGGGCGGCGTGATCCGTGCGCCCGGCGGCTCGATCACGATCGGTATCGCAGCCAAGCAGGTCAATCTTCTGCCCGGCAGCATCACCTCGGTGTCCCTTGCCGGCTTGAACCTGCCCTATGGCGGCACGGCAGATGGCCTGACTTGGATCTATGACGGCGCGAAGGCTTCGTTCCAGAGCATCGTCGGCACTGGCACGGGCGTGGCACTCACCGGCGCCAGCATCGACGTACAGAGCGGCGCGGTGATCGATCTGCAGGGCGGCGGGGAACTCACCGGCGCCGGCTTCATCAGCGGCCGCGGCGGCTCGGTGGACGTACTGAAATATGCGCTTGCCGCGGCGAATCCGGCGCTGAATTACAGCGACCTCGGCAACAGCGTATATGCGATCGTTCCCGGCTACAGCAGCGGCTATGCGCCGATCGCGCCGGAGACCGGCTTCGGCAATCCGGCTGCCGGAAGGCAGATCACGGTGCCGGCCGGCGTGCCCGGGCTGCCGGCGGGCACCTATACGTTGCTGCCCTCGACCTATGCGCT
>CALRZK010000132.1:0-7563 GCA_943372615.1 Bradyrhizobium ivorense
GGGCCAGGAATGTGTTTGAGGCGCGCGCCCCCTTGAAGCAATAGAGATAGACGGTCGTTGCCGGCGTGATGCCCACCGTCGCGCATTCGGCGAGAATCTCGTTCTTCGACTTGAAGCGCGGGCCCTCGGCTGTTGGCTTCATCATGCGATACCACTCGATCCAGACAGCGCCGGGGATGCGGCCCATCCGTGGGCAGAAATCCTTGCCGTAAGGAGACGAGCTTTCGCCGATCCATTCATCGACATCGCGGACGTCGAGGATCGCGATCGAAGGATTGCCGAGTGCGGCCTGCATGGTAGCCGCATCGATCAGGATCGAGCCGGCCTCCGGCTTGATGGCGAAGGATGCCGGCGCCGGCATCGGTACATCGGTGGTCGTCGGCAAGCTCTTCATTGTCCAGGCATCGTAGCCGCCATGCAGGACCTTGATCTTGGGATAGCCGAGGAATTCGAGCAGAAAATAGCCGCGGCAAGACTGGCCAAAGCCGGAATTCATCGACTGCTCATAGATCACCGCGGTCTCGGCACCAGACAAACCCGCACCGCCAAAGGCTTCAGCAAACTTCTTTTTCAGTTCGTCCATGCCTTCCGGCGTGGATGTCGCGAGGAACGTAAAAATCTCATGGAGATTGACGGCGCCGGGAATGTGCCCGGCCGCGTAGGCATCGGGATTGCGCGTGTCGATGACGACACAGGGCTCGTGCTTCATGAACGTCGCGAGGTCGTCTGCGGAAATGAGAACATCTGCCATTTCAAGCCTCCACTCTGTTGAGCATCGTTGTTGAACCGTTGGTAGTTGGCCGTGCCGTCTCGCGCCCTGACTTAAGTCAATGGGCACCCTCTCCTTGTTGTTCGCGCGCATTGTCTGCGAGCATCTTCCGTAGCTGTTTGGTGGCGGGGGTGACGATCGCCACGAAATAGGCCTCGCGCAGGCGGCGTTGCGCGCGATGGGATTTGAGATAGCCGCGTGCGCCACAATGCAGCATCGCGGCATGAGCGGCGGCCACAGCCGCATCGCCCGCGCGCAAGCGCAGATCGACGACGGCGCGCCAGTAATCATTGCTGGTCTCATACGGCGTTGCGGCCAACATCATCGTCTCGGCTTCCATCTTCGCGAGCAGGCCGGCAAAATCCTCGGGCTGCTGGGGCAGGAAGCAGTTCACATGCGCAAGCGAGGGTTTGACGCTGTCCATGATGGCGACGCAGTCTCGGATCAGGCCAAGGCCCATGCCCATCTGCATCAGGATGAAGCCGGCACGGATCTTCTTCACCAGCGGCATGGCCGGTGCGGCAAGCACTTGATCGTCGGGAATGAAGACATCGCGGAATTGCACGGCATAGGTGCCGGTGCCGTCCATGGCGAGGAACGGCTTGCAAGGTGTGAGCGAAAGATTTTCGTCGGCGCAGTCGGCGATGAACATCACCTTTTCGCCGGTCTCTTCGACTTCGAAGATCGTGCCGAACAGATGATCCGGACCGAGATTGGAGACCCAAGGCAGCGCGCCGCGGACGACATAGCCGCCATCGACGCGCTTGCCTTTCAGCTTGAGCTTCTCGATGCCGAAGAAGCTCTTCATGGGATTGGAGAGGCCGGTGCCGCCGAGCGTCTTGCCGCTCGCCGTGGCGCTCAGATACTTCGCCTTCAGCGCGGCATTATCGGAATTGAGGATGTACCAGACCAGCGTGTTCTGGCACCACGCCATGAAAGCGGTCGACCCGCAGGTCTCGCCAATGGCGGAAATGCCGTCGATGGTGTCACGCAAGTCGGCATGTGCGGACCAGGCGCCGACATCACCGAGATGGCGGAGCGCTTGATCGGGATAGATCGTGCCTTCGTCGATCTCCAATGCGATCGGCGTCAGCTCCTTCCGTGCGAGCGCGTTGACGCGATCGACAAGCGGCTCCGCGTCTTCCGTTAGATCATCCGATTTCCGCAACAGTGCCGTCATGGTCATGTCGATCTCCGTCCTGCGAGAAAAAGAGACGAGGCGGCCGCATCGCTGCGGCCGCGTAACTCATGTTCAGGCAGTGACTTCGAGATTGACCGGACGTGTGAACGTGTTGGCGACGGGCGACCACTTCTTCACGTGATCGATCAGCGCATCGATCTCGGCCTGCGGGATGCCTTCGCATTCCATGTCGACCTTGATGCGCACATCGGTGAAGCCCACCGGCTTCTCGCTGATATCGCCGGTGCCCCAGACCGCGGTGATGTTGAGATCGCCTTCGAGCTGCAGCTCGAGCTTGTTGACGGTCCAGCCGCGATGCACGGCATTGGCGTGCAGGCCGACCGCGATACAGGAGCCGAGTGCCGCAAGCGACGCTTCGGACGGATTCGGCGCAGTGTCATCGCCAAGCAGCGCCGGCGGCTCATCGACGATGTAAGGCGGCAGGTTGCGAATGTAGTTGGCGTGGCGGAATTTGCCTTCGGCGACCGTTTTGCATTTGAGCGTCTTGATGACGTTCGGATTGGCCTTGCCATTGGCGATCAGCTGTTCGAGCCCGCCTTTGTCGATCGGTGCCAGGCAGCCGGTCAAAGCGGTCTTGGCGGCAACAGCGGTCATGGACGTCTCCCTTCGAGAAAGATACAGAACGGTCTGTAGCTTTGCACGATGTGTGCCAGAGCGTCGCTCGAATGCCGTTGCAACGATTTCAATGAGTTAGAGAAATTGCGGTTGAAAGCTTCCGCCCAGAGAACGAGCAAGCCTGCCAATTCGTCAGCCAAACGCTCGAATCTTGGTCAGAGCTGTCGTCACTCGCTTGCAGTCGGGCCGGCGCATGTCATATTGACGCGGCAATGACCGATCCCATGCCGCAGGACGCCGAAAAGACCACGCCGCGCGACCGGCTGATGGATGCTGCGACACGGCTGTTCTGCAAAAACGGCATCAATGCCACCGGCATCGACGCCATCGTGGCCGAGGCCGGGACGGCCAAGACCACGCTCTACAAGATCTTCAAATCAAAGGGAGATCTGGTCGAGGCGGTGCTCGAGACCGAAGGCAAGAGCTGGCGCGCCTGGTTTCTGGGCGCGATCGAGCAGCCGACCACGCCCCGCGAAAAGCTCGATGCGATCTTCCCCGCGCTGAAAAAATGGTTTGGCGAGGACAGCTATACGGGCTGCGTCTTCATCAATGCGGTCGGCGAGCACCCCAAGGACGAGACCCGCCTGCGGGATCTCACAATCCAGCATAAAACCTTTGTTCTCAAGCATATAGGCGAACTCGCCGGCGCCGCTGGTGCGGTTCGTCCGGATGCGCTCGCGCATCAGATCGGCCTTCTGATGGACGGCGCCATTGTCGCCGCCATGGTCACGCGAGACCCCGGCGTGGCCGACGCAGCAGGCCAGGCCGCCACCGCATTGCTGGACGGCGCCTGTGGCCCCGCCAAGCCGAAGCGAAAGAGAACGGTCGTTCTTCAGGGCGGCGCTGCAGCATTGGCGAAGGAAGACCTTAGTGTCGTCGAATAGTTGGCGTTTAGTCAGCTAAATCAGAACGCACAAAGAGTTGACGAAATGTTCAGTTCTTCGTGTTTTTGAGGGCGCACTTTCGATCCAGATAGGTTAGAAGGTCGCCGCACAAGGTTCGGTCTGTAAAAGGGCCAAACCCTCGCCCGAAATTCCGCGCGACTAGAAAAATTCAGGACGCACAATGTCTCGCCAGGACGCGAACGCCGCTTTTGCCCTCTCTTCATTTCTCCAGGGCGCCAACGCTACTTACATCGACGATCTCTACGCCCAGTTTGAAAAGGACCCCTCCTCGGTGGATGCCGAGTGGCAGGAGTTCTTCAAGAGCCTGAAGGACAATTCCGCCGACGTGCAGAAGAATGCCGCCGGTCCGTCCTGGGAAAAGAATAACTGGCCGGTTTCCCCCGCTGACGATCTCACCCACGCACTGGATGGCAACTGGGCCAAGGTCGAGAAGGCCGTCGGCGCCAAGCTCGCCGCCAAGGCCGAGAAGGGCCAGCAAGTTCCGGTCGGCGACCTGATCCAGGCGACGCGCGATTCGGTCCGCGCGCTGATGTTGATCCGTGCCTACCGCATGCGCGGCCACTTCCACGCCAATCTCGACCCGCTCGGCATCGAGGGCGTCAAGGATCACGAAGAGCTCGATCCGAAGTCCTATGGCTTTACGGATGCCGATCTCGATCGCAAGATCTTCATCGATAACGTCATCGGCCTCGAATACGGCACGCTGCGCGAGATCACTGCGATCCTCCAGCGCACCTATTGCCAGACGCTCGGCGTCGAATTCATGCACATCTCGAATCCGGCCCAGAAGGCCTGGATCCAGGAACGCATCGAAGGTCCGGACAAGGAAATCTCGTTCACGCCGGAAGGCCGCCGCGCCATCCTGATGAAGCTGATCGAAGCCGACGGTTTCGAGAAGTTCTGCGACGTCAAGTTCACCGGCACCAAGCGCTTCGGCCTCGATGGCGGTGAATCGCTGATCCCCGCACTCGAACAGATCATCAAGCGTGGCGGCAGCCTCGGCGTGAAGGAAATCGTTGTCGGCATGCCGCATCGTGGCCGCCTCAACGTGCTGACCCAGGTGATGGGCAAGCCGCATCGCGCGCTGTTCCACGAATTCAAGGGCGGCTCGGCCAATCCCGACGAAGTCGAAGGTTCGGGCGACGTCAAGTATCACCTCGGTGCCTCGTCGGACCGCGAATTCGACAACAACAAGATCCATCTGTCGCTGACGGCCAACCCGTCGCATCTCGAAATCGTCGATCCTGTCGTGCTCGGCAAGGTACGCGCGAAGCAGGACCAGTGGGGCGATCCGCCGGAAGAGCGCATTTCGGTGCTGCCGGTGCTGATGCATGGCGACGCGGCTTTCGCGGGCCAGGGCGTTGTCGCCGAGTGCTTCGCGCTGTCGGACCTGAAGGGTTACCGCACCGGCGGTTCGATCCACTTCATCGTCAACAACCAGATCGGCTTCACCACCTATCCGCGCTATTCGCGCTCGTCGCCCTATCCGTCGGATGTGGCGAAGATGATCGACGCGCCGATCTTCCATGTGAATGGCGACGATCCGGAAGCCGTGGTGTTCGCGGCCAAGATCGCCATCGAATTCCGCCAGAAGTTCCGCAAGCCTGTCGTCATCGACATGTTCTGCTATCGCCGCCACGGCCATAACGAAGGCGACGAGCCGGCATTCACCCAGCCGGTGATGTACAAGAAGATCGGCGCGCATCAGACCACGCTCGATCTCTATTCCAAGCGCCTGATCGCCGAGAACGTGATCAGCCAGGAAGATTTCGACAAGGCGAAGGCCGACTGGCGCTCGAAGCTCGACACCGAGCTCGAAGCTGGCACCAGCTACAAGCCGAACAAGGCCGACTGGATGGACGGCAAGTGGTCCGGCCTGAAGATCGCGGGCGAAGACGAAGAGCCGCGTCGCGGCATCACCGGCGTCGATGTCGCAACGCTGAAGGAAATCGGCACCAAGATCACCGCGGTGCCGGATGGTTTCCGCATCCACCGCACGGTGCAGCGCTTCCTCGACGCCCGCGCCAAGGCGATCTCGTCGGGTGAAGGCATCGACTGGGCGACCGGCGAAGCGCTCGCCTTCTGCTCGCTGATGGAAGAGGGCCACCACATCCGCCTGTCCGGCCAGGACTCCGAGCGCGGCACCTTCTCGCAGCGTCACTCGGTCTGGTTCGACCAGGAAGACGAGAGCCGCTACACGCCGTTCAATCATCTCGGTGAGAAGCAGGGCCGCTACGAAGTCATCAACTCGCTGCTGTCGGAAGAAGCCGTGCTCGGCTTCGAATATGGCTATTCGCTCGCCGAGCCGAACACGCTCGGCCTGTGGGAAGCCCAGTTCGGCGACTTCGCCAACGGCGCACAGGTGGTTTTCGACCAGTTCATCTCCTCGGGCGAACGCAAGTGGCTGCGCATGTCGGGCCTCGTCTGCCTGCTGCCGCATGGCTATGAAGGCCAGGGTCCGGAGCATTCCTCGGCGCGCCTCGAGCGCTTCCTGCAGATGTGCGCGGAAGACAATATGCAGGTGGTCAATCCGACGACCCCGGCAAACTACTTCCACATGCTGCGCCGCCAGCTGAAGCGCGAGATCCGCAAGCCGCTGATCGTGATGACGCCGAAGTCGCTGCTGCGCCACAAGCGCGCCGTGTCGAAGCTCGACGAACTCGGCGCCGGAAGCTCGTTCCACCGCGTGCTGTTCGACGATGCCGACAAGCTGCAGCCCGACAACAAGATCCGTCGCGTCGTGCTGTGCTCGGGCAAGGTCTATTACGACCTGTTCGAAGAGCGCGAGAAGCGCGGCATCGATGACGTCTATCTGCTGCGCATCGAGCAGCTCTATCCGGTGCCGCTGAAGACGCTGGTGCAGGAGTTGACCCGCTTCAAGGGTGCGGAATTCGTCTGGTGCCAGGAAGAGCCGCGCAACATGGGCGGCTGGCACTTCATCGAACCGTATCTGGAATGGGTGCTCAACCAGATCAACGCCACCCACAAGCGTCCGCGTTACGCGGGCCGTGCGGCGTCGGCGGCAACCGCCACCGGTTTGATGTCCAAGCATCTCGCCCAGCTCAAGGCGTTCCTCGACGAGGCGCTCGGCTAAGTCATTTCCATCATCGCAATGCCCCGCTTTCCGGCGGGGCATTCGCGCACCCGTCTTATTTGAAATCTAGACTTCGACCTCTTTCCGGCCTGATCGATCCAAGAAACCTTCGGATGGGATTGTCGGGCCGCACGCAACAGGAAGCTGAACATGACTGAAATTCGCGTTCCCACGCTCGGCGAGTCCGTGACCGAAGCCACCATCGGCCGCTGGTTCAAGAAGGCCGGTGATGCGGTCGCCGTCGACGAGCCGTTGGTTGAACTCGAGACCGACAAGGTCACCATCGAAGTGCCGGCTCCCTCGGCCGGCACGCTCAGCGAAATCGTTGCCAAGGATGGCGAGACCGTCGCCGTCGGCGCGCTGCTCGGCCAGATCACCGATGGTGCCGGTGGCGCCAAGCCGGCTGCTGCCGCGCCGAAGGCTGAAGCTCCGGCACCCGCCGCTGCTGCTCCGGCCGCTGCCGCTGCTGCGCCGTCGAAGACCCTCGCTGCTGACACCCCGCAGGCCCCGTCGGTCCGCAAGCTGTCGGCCGAGAGCGGCGTCGATGCCGCCGGTGTTGCCGGCACCGGCAAGGATGGCCGCGTGACCAAGGGCGACATGCTCGCTGCGATCGAAAAGGCAGCATCGTCGCCGACCCCGGTGAGCGCGCCCGCTGCTGGCGTGCAGATGCGCGCCGCATCGCCTGCCGACGATGCCTCGCGCGAAGAGCGCGTGAAGATGACGCGCCTGCGTCAGACCATCGCCCGCCGCCTCAAGGACGTGCAGAACACCGCGGCGATGCTCACCACCTTCAACGAGGTCGACATGACCGCGGTGATGGCGCTGCGTTCGCAGTACAAGGACGTGTTCGAGAAGAAGCACGGCAACAAGCTCGGCTTCATGGGCTTCTTCACCAAGGCCTGCGTGCAGGCGCTGAAGGACATCCCGGCGGTCAATGCCGAGATCGACGGCAGCGACATCATCTACAAGAACTACTATC
>CALRZK010000133.1:0-7539 GCA_943372615.1 Bradyrhizobium ivorense
GTTGAAGGTAAGGATGTCGCGCAACATCCACAGATAGGACGGCGAGAACGCATTGCGCTTTTGCGCGAACAATCCGCGCGCGGTATCCGCCCAGCTGTCGCCGCCACCCTTCCATTCGAACCGCCCGGCATCGGCGCTGACGGCGAAGCTCATGCAGCTATCGACGGTCTCGACGCCGAGATGGGCGAACAAGGCGGTAAGGTCGGGGTAATTCAGCTCGTTATAGACGATGAAGCCGATGTCGACGGCGATCGGCTCGCCATCATAATCCACCGTAACCGTGTGGCTGTGGCCACCCGGGCGCAATTCGCGATCATAGACCGTCACGGGATAGCGTTTCGACAATGCCCAGGCCGCGGCATTGCCGGCTATTCCCGTTCCAATCACTGCGATGCGCATTCCAAAGTCCCTTGCGGTGGTCTGATAATGGTGGAGCTACGGTCGAAATGAGCCCGCGGTTTCACCGGGGGAACAGGGGCTGGGCGGGGAGATTTGCAGCAGCAATGTCGGGACACATGAAATCTTCGTAAGCCGGGTGGCGCAGGTTCAATCGTCACAATCAGAATAGGCCGATGAAATAAGGGAATCTGTGCAAATAGGAGCGTTTTCACAAGCCCAACGCCTGAGCCTGCTTGCACGTTCCGACACGTAAGAACACTGTCCGCGGCTTCTATGGGCGGCTACAATAGCCATGCGCTTCTATCGTCCAGCATCACCCGGTCAACGTGTCGCAGTCCATTGCTCCTTTCGTCAGTTTCTCCTGCATTTCGCGGGCTGGGCGACGCCTGTCCGCAGAGCGGCGGCGGTGATGCGTCCTGCGTTGCGAATCATCGGACGGGTACTGGCCGTGCTGACGGCCGGATCGGCGCTGACCGGATGCCTGCTGACGTCGGATTTGCCTGATCCAGCGCTGGATATCCCCACCGTTTATAAGGACGCCCACACCAGCAAACCGGGCGCGGCAGTGCCGACGCTCGACTGGTGGCGCGGTTTCCGCTCCGCCGAGCTGACCCAGCTCATGGAAGAGGCGCAGATCGTCAATCTGGATATCGCCGCCGCCGTGGCGCGGCTCCGGCAGGCGGATGCGCAGGCGCGAATCACGGGCGCAGCGCTGCTGCCGACCTTGAGCGCGGGTGGCCAGGAGACCTATGCGCGGACCTCGGGTTCGAGCGCCAGCGGCCTGACCAATAACGGCCGCGAGGTCACCAATTTCCAGGCGTCGTTGTCGGCAAGCTACGAGATCGACTTCTGGGGCAAGAATCGCGATGCGGCGCTGGCGGCAGAAGAGACCGCCAATGCCAATCGCTTCGACCGCGATGTGGTGGCGCTGACCACAATGGCCGCGGTCGCCAATGCCTATTTCCAGGTGGTGACGGCGCAGGACCGTATCCGCACCGCCGAGCGCAACATCGCGAGTGCGCAGCGGATCCTTGATGCCATCAAGCAGCGTTTCAGCGCGGGCACCGGCAACGAACTGGATGTGGCGCAGCAGGAAAGCGTACTGGCCAATCAGCGTGCAGCCGTGCCGCTGCTGCGCACGACGCTGGCGCAGAACAAACATGCGCTGGCCACGCTGGTGTCGCGCCCGCCGGAAAGCGTACGCGTTGCCGGCGGCTCGCTGAACAATATCGCAGCGCCGCGGGTGACGCCCGGCCTGCCGTCGGATCTGCTGACCCAGCGGCCGGATATCCGCCGCCAGGAAGCGCAGCTTGCTGCAGCGACCGCCAATGTCGGTAGCGCGCGTGCGCAGTTCTTTCCGACGATCCAGCTGACGGGCTCGGGCGGCTATCAGAGCTCCGCGCTGGTGGCGCTGTTCAATCCGAATGCGGCGTTCTTCAACATGGTCGGCGGCTTGACGCAGCCGATCTTCGATGGCGGGCGCATCCGCGGCAATTTCGAACTGACCCAGGCGCGTCAGGACGAGCTGCTGCAGACCTATCGCAAGACCGTCGTGCAGTCTTTTGCCGACGTGGACAATGCGCTGGTGGCGATCCGGCAGACCACTGAACGGCTGCGGCTGCAGCGCGAGGTGGTTCGCGCCTCGCGGCGGGCGTTTGAGCTCTCCGAGCAGCAATTACGCGCCGGAACCGCTGACATCGTAACTGTGCTAAACACCCAGCTGACGCTGTTCCAGGCGGAGGACACCCTGTCCCAGGCGCAACTGGCGCGACTGCAGGCCTTTGTCAGCCTGTATCAGGCGCTGGGCGGCGGCTGGGAACCGAAAATGGAAAGACCGGTCAATGCTCTTTAAGCCGGACATGAAAGCAGCCGGTGACGGCGTGGTGAAGGTGGCCGGCAAGGCACGCCGCCGCACCGTCTCGATTTTCGTGACGCTGCTGATCCTCGGCGGCCTCGGCTATATCGGCTGGCGCGCAATGCAGCCGCAGCAGCATGCCGGCGGCGACTTCCGCCGTGGTGGTTTCCGGCCGGATATGATGACCGTGCCGGTGTTGGCGGCGACGCCTGAGGTCAAGGACGTGCCGGTCTATCTCGACGGCGTCGGCGCGGTGCGTGCGCTCAACAATGTCACCGTCCGCGCGCAGGTCGATGGCAAGCTCATCAAGGTCAATTTCAAGGAAGGCCAGGACGTCAAGGCGGGCGACGTGCTCGGCGAGATCGATCCGGTGCTGTTCAAGGCGCTGTATGATCAGGCCGTGGCCAAGAAGGCGCAAGACGAGGCGACGCTGGCCAATGCCCGGTTGGACCTGATCCGCTACGAACAGCTGGCGCAGTCCAATGCCGGCTCCCGGCAGCAGGCCGACACCCAGCGCTCGCTGGTGGCGCAGCAGGAAGCGCTGGTGAAGTCCGATCAGGCCGCCATCGACAATGCGGCGGCGACGCTGAGCTACACGAACATCATTGCGCCGCTGTCCGGCCGCGCCGGTCTGCGTCAGGTCGATCAGGGCAATATCATTCGCGCTTCGGACACAACGGGCCTGGTGGTCATCACCCAGTTGCAGCCGATCGCGGTGCTGTTCAGCCTGCCGCAGCAGCAGATCACGCGCGCCAATGCCGCGGCTGCCAAAGGCATGCTGTCGGTGGACGTGTTCGGCAATGACGGTGTGACCGTGATCGATACCGGCTCGCTGACGGGCATCGACAACCAGGTCGACCAGACCACCGGCACCGTCAAGGTAAAGGCCGAATTTCCAAATCCGAATTACCAGCTCTGGCCCGGCCAGTTCGTTAATGTACGGCTCAAGGTCGAGACGCTGAAGGATGCCATGGTGGTGCCGACCTCTGCCGTGCAGCGCGGCCCGGCCGGCACGTTCAGCTATGTGATAGGCGAGGGCGATATCGTCAAAGCGGTGCCGGTGACGGTGACGCAACAAACCGAACTCTCGGCCGTCATCGCCAAGGGCCTGTCCACGAGCGACCGTGTGGTCACGACAGGCTTTGCCAATTTGTCCGATGGCGCCAAGGTCAGCGTCGGCACCAATACGGGAGAGCCCGCGGCCGATCTCGCGCCGCGCAGCAAGCGTGGTGGCGGCAAGGGAGGTGACGCCGGCGAACGTCGCAGCAAGCGCGGGCAGGGCCAGCAGCATGGCGGCGACGGCAATCCGTCCGCACCGATGGGACAGACCGCGCCTGCCGCCGGCCAGCCCAATCACGGCAACGCACCGCAGGGAGCGAAACAGCCATGACACCGATCCTGACCGGTCGTCGCGGTTGATGGCCGCGACCGTGAAGGGCGCACAGATATGAGCGTCTCCGAACCCTTTATCCGCCGACCTGTCGCGACATCCCTGATCGGGGTGGCGCTGCTGATTGGCGGCTTGCTCGGTTATTTCGGGCTGCCGGTCTCGGCTTTGCCGCAGGTCGATTTCCCGACCGTGCAGGTCTCGACGCAATTGCCGGGCGCGAGTCCGGAAGTGACGGCGTCGCTGATCACGGCACCTCTGGAGCGCCAGCTCGGCCAGATCCCGTCGCTGGTGTCGATGACATCGACCAGCTCCTATGGCGTCAGCCAGATCTCGCTGCAATTCGATCTCAACCGCGACATCGATGGCGCCACGCAGGACGTGCAGGCGGCGATCAATGCGGCCGCGGGCGTGCTGCCGCGCAACCTGCCTTACCCACCGGTCTATGCGAAAGTGAACCCGGCCGATGCGCCGGTGATGACGCTGGCGCTGACCTCCGACACCATTGCTCTCCGCGCCATGAGCGACCTCTCGGATACGCTGCTGGCGCAACGTCTCAGCCAGATTTCAGGTGTCGGCAAAGTCGGCGTGCTGGGCGGCCTTAAGCCTGCCGTGCGCGTGCAGGCCGATCTGGCGCGGCTCGCGGCCTATGGCATTTCGATGGAAGACCTGCGCACGGCCATTGCCGGCGCCAATGTGTCCGGCCCGAAGGGATCACTCGACGGTCCGCAACAGGCCTACACGATCGCGGCGAACGACCAGATCGCCGCGGCGGACGCGTATAAACCGATCATCATCGCCTATCGCAACGGATCGCCTGTCACCATCGGCGACGTCGCGCAGATCGTGGACGGGCTCGAGAACAATCGCACCGGCGGTTGGTACCAGGGAACACCGGCCGTCATCATCGAGATTCAGCGCCAGCCCGGCGCCAATGTGATCGAGGTGGTGCGCCAGATCCGCGAGGAAATTCCAAAAGTCCAGCGGCTGATGCCGGCCGGCGTCAAGCTGACCATTGTCAGCGACCGCACGGTGACCATCCGCGCCTCCGTGCATGACGTGCAGTTCACGCTGGTGCTGGCCGTGATCCTCGTCACGCTGGTGGTGCTGCTGTTCCTGCGCTCGCTGCGGGCCACGCTAATTGCCGGCGTCGCGCTGCCGCTGTCGCTCATCACATCCTTCGGCGTGATGTATTTCGCCAGCTTCAGCCTCGATAACCTCTCGCTAATGGCGCTGACCATCGGCACCGGCTTCGTCGTCGACGATGCCATCGTGATGATCGAGAACATCGTCCGCCATATGGAGGAGGGCGAAAGCCCGATGGATGCGGCGCTGAAAGGCGCCAGCGAAATCGGCTTCACCGTGATCTCGCTCACCGTCTCGCTGATCGCCGTGTTCATCCCGCTGCTGTTCATGTCCGGCCTTGTCGGCCGCATGTTCCGGGAATTCGCGCTGACGCTGACCATTGCGGTCGTCATGTCCGCCGTGGTGTCGCTGACGCTGACGCCGATGATGTGCTCGCGGCTGCTGAAGAACATGCATGACGAGTGGCAGGTTCCGGGTCTTGCCGCCATCAGCCGCGGCATCGATGCCATGGTGGCCTTCTATCACCGCACGCTGCTGTGGGTGATGAAGCATCAGCCGGCGACGCTGGTGGTGACCTTCATCACGATCGCGGCGACGCTCGGTCTGTATGTGATAGCGCCAAAGGGCTTTCTGCCGCTGCAGGATACGGCGTCGATCACCGCGGTGACCGAGGCCGGACCGGATGTCTCCTTCGCCGAGATGCAAAGCCGCCAAAACGCAGTCGCAGCCATCATCCAGGTCGATCCGGATGTGGTCGGCGTGGTGTCGGTGATCGGCGGCGGGTCGGTCAACCCGACCACCAATGTCGGCCGTCTCGTGATGACGCTGAAACCGCTTGGCGAGCGCAAGGACAACATCACCAAGGTGATCGCGCGCCTCAAGGAGCGCGTTGCGAGTGTTCCAGGCATGACCGTCTATTTCCAGCCGGTGCAGGACATCCAGATCAGCACCTCGGCCAGCCGCTCGCAATATCAATACACGCTGACGGGAACCGATGCTGCGGAGGTGACCGAATGGTCACAGCGCCTCGTCAAGGAGCTGCGCAGCGATCCGATGTTCCGCGATGTCTCGTCGGAAGCGGCCGTGGGGGGCCTGCGCGCCGCGCTCGATATCGACCGCCAGCGCGCCGGCCAACTCGGTGTCAGCCTGCAAGCCATCAATGACACGCTGAACGATGCGTTCGCGCAGCGGCAGATTTCAACCATCTATGGTCAGTCGAACCAGTATCGCGTGGTGCTCGAGGCTCTGCCGGAACAGCAGCGCGATCCCGGCGTGCTGTCGAAACTGTATCTGCCCGGCGCCAGTAACGGCACCAGCAATGCGCAGGTCCCGCTATCGGCCGTCGCTACGCTCACGCGGACGACGGCGCCACTCGCGATCTCGCATCACGCCCAGTTCCCGGCGATCTCGCTCAGTTTCAATCTCGCCCCCGGCGAGTCTCTCGGCAAAGCGGTCGAGGAAGTGAAGGCCATCGAGACGCGGATCGGCATGCCGACCAGCATCGTCAGCATGTTTTCGGGCGACGCGGCCGAATTCTCGAAATCGCTGTCCGGTCAGCCTTGGCTGATCCTCGCCGCCATCGTCACGATCTATATCGTGCTGGGCGTGCTCTATGAGAGCTACATCCATCCGATCACCATTCTCTCGACGCTGCCATCGGCCGGCGTCGGCGCCATTCTCGCGCTGATGCTGTGTGGCGAAGACCTGTCGGTGATCGGCTTGATCGGCATTATTCTGTTGATGGGCATCGTCAAGAAGAACGCCATCATGATGATCGACTTCGCGCTCGATGCCGAGCGCGAACGCGGCATGGCGCCGGAGGCGGCGATCGTCGAGGCCTGCCTGTTGCGGTTCCGGCCGATCATGATGACGACACTGGCGGCGCTGTTCGGCGCGCTGCCGCTGGCGCTGGAGAGCGGCACCGGATCGGAGCTCCGCTTCCCGCTCGGCGTCTCCATCATCGGCGGCCTGATCCTCAGCCAGATGCTGACGCTCTACACCACGCCGGTCATTTATCTCGCGCTCGACCGCATCAGTCACCGGTTCGGCCGCTCGGCGCCGAAGGTGGCGGGCACGCCGGGACCGGCCGGGGCAGGAGGGCCGCCCTAGTGGCGATCTCGATCTCCGAGCCATTCATCCGCAGGCCGGTCGGCACCACGCTGATGGCGATCGGCCTGTTCCTGCTCGGCGTCGTCGCCTACGGCATCCTGCCGGTCGCGGCCACGCCGAATGTCGATTTCCCGATGATCATGGTGCAGGCGACGCGTCCCGGCGCCGATCCCGCGATCATGGCCTCGACTGTCGCGGCGCCTTTGGAGCGCCGGCTCGGGACCATCGCCGGCCTCGAACAGATCACCTCGACGAGTTCGCTCGGCTCGACCCGCCTCTTGATGCAATTCGCCATCAGCCGCGATGCCGATCGAGCCGCGCGCGACGTCCAGGCGGCCATCAATGCCTCGATGGCGGATCTGCCGACCGACCTGCCGACCCTGCCGACCTTCCGCAAGGCCAACCCGGCCGCTGCACCCGTCTTCATTCTTGCGCTGACGTCGAAGACCATGTCGGCCGCTGCCATCTATGACGTTGCCGACACCGTGCTGGTGCAGCGTATCGCGCAGGTGCCGGGGGTCGGCGAGGTGACGGCATCTGGCGCGGACCAGCCCGCCGTGCGCATCCAGCTCAATCCGGTCGCACTGTCGAATGCCGGCATTTCGAGCGACGATGTCCGCAACGCCATCGTCAATGCCAATCCGCTCGGCCCAGTCGGCATCTTCCAGGGCGCGCGCCAGAGCGAAACGATCTCGATGAACCC
>CALRZK010000134.1:0-7537 GCA_943372615.1 Bradyrhizobium ivorense
TCTCGGAATCCTCGATGCTGCCGGCAATCTTAGGATCGAAGGGCGGCTCAAGGACCTCATCATAAGGGGCGGGCATAACATCTATCCTTCGCACATCGAGGCGATCGCGCTGCGGCATGCCGAGGCGGGACGGGTCGCGGTATTTCCCGTCGCCGATGAGAGATTGGGCGAGCGGGTCTGCATCGCCGTCTCGGGTCGCGTCTCTTCCGACGAGATGCTTGAGCATCTGAAGACCGAGGGGCTGTCGAAGTACGACATGCCCGAATACTTCGTCACCGTCGCGGATTTTCCCCTCACTGCGAGCGGAAAGATCCTGAAGCGCGAGCTCGTTCTCCAGGTCAGGCGCGGCGAGCTCACGCCGACCTTCGTTAACGCTCGACGCCAAGCGCGCTCGGCATGACCCCCGGCTTCTCCAATGCGCCGCTCGACGACATCCGGGTCCTGGATTTCAGCACGCTGCTACCAGGACCATTCGCCAGCCTTATGTTGGCGGAGGCCGGCGCGCACGTAGTTAAGATCGAGCGCCCCGGCCGCGGCGACGAGATGCGCAGCTATGAGCCGAAATTCGGCGACGACAGCGTCAATTTCGCGCTGCTCAACGCGGGCAAGAAGAGCATCGCCATCGATCTCAAGGCGAAGGACTCTATCGCGCGGCTGCGCCCGCTGATCGCGGAAGCCGATGTGGTGATCGAGCAGTTCCGCCCCGGCGTCATGGATCGCCTCGGTCTCGGCTATGAGGCCATGAAGGCGATCAATCCGAAGATCATCTATTGCGCCGTCACCGGCTGGGGCCAGACCGGCCCCAAGGCGATGATCGCCGCGCATGATCTCAATTATCTCGCCGAGTCCGGCATTCTCGGCCTCAGCGCCGACCGTACCGGCGCGCCGATCATTCCGCCCGTGCTGATCGCCGATCTCGCCGCTGGCGCCTATCCGGCCATGACCAATATCCTGCTGGCGCTGCGCAAGCGCGATCGCACCGGCGAGGGCAGCTATATCGACATCTCCATGGGCGACAATCTGCTCGGCCTCGCTTACTGGGGCCTCGGCAACGGCTTCGCCGCCAATGATTGGCCGGGCGGCAGCGATGCGCTCGTCACCGGCGGAAGCCCACGTTACCAGATCTATCGCACCAAAGATGATCGCTATCTTGCCGCGGCGCCGATCGAAGAAAAGTTCTGGGATAATTTCTGCACCGCCATCGAATTGCCCGCCGCGATGCGCGCACCCGATGCGGACTCGAAGACGGCCATCGATGCCGTCGGCAAGATCATCGCCGGCAAGACCAGCATTGAGTGGATGGCGATCTTCGAGGGCAAGGATGTCTGCTGCTCCATCGTGGCCAGCCTGAAGGATGCGGTCGCCGATCCGCATGTGAAGGCGCGTGGCCTCTTGGACCGCAAGATCGCGGTGAACGGCCGCACCATCCCGGCCATTCCGGTGCCGATCTCCACCACCTTCCGCAGCGCCGAGCAATCGTCGCCGCCCGCGCTCGGTGCCGACACCGACGCCATTCTGTCCAAGTAAGGGGACCATCCATGCGCGCATTCCAAGTCGTCGAGCACGGTCCGCCGTCATCGCTCCAGTGCAACACTGTGCCGGACCTCGCGCCTGGTCCGGGCCAGGTCCATGTCGGGATCCACGCCGCCGGCATCAATTTTCCCGACGTGCTCGTGGTGTCCGGCAAATATCAGATCCTGCCGCCGCGCCCGTTCACGCCGGGCAAGGACCTTTCCGGCGTGGTGCTCGGCGTCGGCGCAGGCGTTACCCGCGTCGCCACCGGTGATCGCGTGCTATGCCATGTGGAGAATGGCGGCTTCGCCGAACAGGCCGTGGTCGCCGAACATCAGGTGTTCCGGATGCCGGACGGCCTATACTTCGCCGCGGCCGCAGCCATGGGCCTGGTCTATCAGACCGCCTATCTCGCGCTGATCGATCGCGGTCATCTCAAGCGCGGCGAGAGCGTGCTGGTCGGCGGCGCCGCCGGCGGCATCGGCCTCGCCACCGTTCAACTCGCCAAGGGCCTCGGCGCCACCGTACTGGCCGCCGTGCGCAACGAGGAAGAAGCCGAGCTGGTGCGCCAGAGCGGCGCCGATCACATCATCGATCTCACCCAGCCCAACATGCGCGAGAGCCTGCGGGCGCAGGTGCATGCCGTCACCGGCGGCAAGGGCGTCGATGTGGTGATCGATCCGCTCGGCGACGAATTCTTCGCCGCCGCGATCCGTGCGCTGGCCTGGTGCGGTCGTCTCGTCGTCATCGGCTTTGCCGCCGGCGAGATCCCGACACTCAAGGTCAATTATTTGCTCGTGAAGAACATCGCCGTCACCGGCCTGCAGTGGAGCGACTACCGCGATCGTACACCGGAGCGCATCGACGAGGTGCAGAAGGCGATCTTCGATCTCTGGCAGTCCGGTGCGGTGAAGCCGCATGTGATGAAGGAGTTTCCGTTCAAGGAGCTGCCGCTCGCGCTTGAGCTGATCGAGCAGGGCAAGGTGCGCGGAAAGGCCGTCATCGTGATGGATCGGTAACGGGGAAGCGCAGTGACCACTGGAATGAAAGCCAAGGCGATTCCCGCGGATGCCCTGCCACTGGTCCAGTCGGGCAGTGGCTACAGCATGCTCGACGGCGTCCGCATCGTCGATCTCACGACGTCGATCGCCGGCCCTTCGGCCACCATGCTGCTGGCAGACATGGGCGCCGAGGTGCTCAAGGTCGAGCGTCCCAATGGCGGTGACGATGCGCGCGCCTGGGGCCCTCCGTTTCTCGACGGCGAGGCGCTGTGGTTCGCCGCGGTCAATCGCAACAAGAAAAGCGTGGCGCTCGATTATGCTAATCCCGAAGGGCTGGAGCTGCTGCACCAGCTGGTGAAGACCGCGGACGTGGTCGTCGTCAACATGTCGCCGCGCGTGTCGCGAAAACTGAAGATCGACGTGGCGACACTGCGCGCGCTGCGCGAGGATTTGATCTATGTGTCGATCACCGGCTTCGGGCTCGAAGGCGAACGCGCCGACTGGACCTGCTACGACCTGATCGCCGAAGGCTATTCGGGCATCATGGATGTCACCGGCGAGGCCGGTCGCGAGGCGCAGAAAGTGGGCGCACCGGCAGCGGACATGCTGTCCGGCCAGGATGCGGCCTTCGGCGCGCTTGCGGCGCTGTTCGATCGCCAGCGCACCGGCAAGGGCCATGTGGTGGATGTCGCGCTCGTCGATTCCATGACGCGCTTCCTGTCCTGCCGCATCATGCCCTATCTCGGCTCAGGCGATGTGCCGAGGCGCTCGGGCGGCCGTGACAGCGTGATCGCGATCTATCAGGCGTTCGAGACTGCTGATGATCCGATCACCCTCGGCCTCGGCAACGACAATCTGTGGCAGCGCTTCTGGACGGCCGTCGGCCAGCCCGAGCGCGCAGCGGTGGAAGGGCGCAGCAGCAATATCGAACGCCGCGAGAATCGCGATGCCATCGTCACCGAGATTGCCGCCATCCTGCGCGAGAAGCCGCGCGCGCACTGGCTGCCGCTATTCGCCTCGGCGCGCGTGCCGGCCGGTCCGATCAACCGTGTCGATCAGGTGGTCGCCGATGAGACGCTGCATCGGCGCGGGCTGTTCTATCGCATGACCGCCTATGACGGCCGCATCGTTCCGCAGGTGGGAACGGGCATCGTCATCGACGGCGTGCCCAATGTGCCGCGCTCGGCGCCGCCGCGCCTCGGTGAACATACCGATGACGTTTTACGCGAGCTGAATGGCTCATCCCCGCAATAACAAACGAAAGGAAACTCCCATGAGCTTCAGCACCATTCTGTACGAAGAAGACGGCCCGATCGGCACCATCACGCTGAACCGTCCCGAGGACGGCAACATGTTTACCGTCGACATGTGCCACGAGATCCGCGACTGCATCAACGCGATCCGCCGCGAGACCCGCACCCGCGTGATCGTCATCACCGGCGCCGGCGACAAGTTCTTCTGCATCGGCGGCCGCAAGGACGGCATGGAGAAGTCGCTGCTTTACGCAGGCGTGCTGCCGACGCTTGAGATGTACGAGTCCATCGATCGCCTGCAGAAGCCGGTGATCGCCAGCGTCAACGGCTTCGCCGTCGGCGGCGGCAATGTGCTGCAGGTGGTCTGCGATCTCACCATCGCCAAGGAAAGCGCCACCTTCCGCCAGGTCGGCCCGATGATGGGCTCGTTCGATGCCGGCTACGGCACCTGGTATCTGGAAGATCTCGTCGGCAAGAAGAAGGCCAAGGAGATGTGGTTCGCCAATCCGAAGATTTCCGCGAAGGAAGCGCTCGAGATCGGTCTCATCAACCGCGTGGTGCCCGACGACAGACTGAAGGAAGAGACTCGCAAGTTTGCGCTCGAAATCGCCGATCGCGGCCCGTTCGCGCTGGCCTCGATCAAGGGCGCGTTCAATGCCCGCCATGGCGGCGTGTCGGGCCTCGCCCGCGTCTCGCACGACCTGCTGCTGCGTCCGTATCTCGATACGGAAGAGAGCAAGGAAATGTCGGCCTCCTTCGCCGGCAAGCGCAAGCCAGACGCCTCCAAATTCGGGAAGTAAGACCATGCCGGTTGAGCTGACAAAGCTGGACGACTGCGCGCTGCTGCGGCTCAATCGGCCGGAAGCGCTCAATGCGCTCTCATTCACGGTGCTGAAGGAGATTTCCGATGCACTCACCGAGGTCGCGGACTGGAAGGTCCGCGCCCTCATCGTCACGGGTGCCGGCGAGAAGGCGTTCTGCGCCGGCGCCGACATCAAGGAGCTCGGCGGTCGCTCCACTATCGAGTGCAAGCGCGGCGCCGAGATGGGGCAGGCGACCTTTGCCAAGCTCGACCGGCTGCCTTTCGCCTCGGTCGCGGCCATCAACGGCTTCGCCTTCGGCGGCGGCCTCGAACTGGCGCTGGCCTGCACGTTCCGCGTGGCGACGCCGAATGCCAAGCTCGGCCTGCCCGAGATCAAGCTCGGCTTGATCCCCGGCTATGGCGGCACGCAACGTCTGCCGCGCGTGATCGGCGAAGCCCGCGCCTTGGAGATGATCATGACCGGCCGCACGGTCGCCGCCGAAGAGGCGCAGCGCATCGGCCTCGTGCATCGCCTGGTGGAAGGCAATGCGGTGGATGCGGCACTCGCCTTCGCGCATGAATTCTCCGGCTATAGCCTGCTGGCGCAGCAATTCGCCCGCGAGGCGGTGTCGCGCGCGCTCGACGTGCCGGTGCTGGAAGGCCTCAAGATCGAAGCCGATCTCTCCACGCTCGCTTTCGGCACGGCCGATGCGGCGGAGGGCATGGCGGCGTTCACCGAAAAGAGAAAAGCGGTTTTCAAGGATGAGTAAGCCCCAGATCATCGTCACCGGCGCCAGCCGCGGCATCGGCGAGGCCATCGCGCTCGAACTGGATCGCCGCGGTTTCGCGGTGGCCGGCTTTTCGCGCAGCGGCGCCAGCGCGGCCGGCACCGGCTATGCCTGCGACATGACCGATGAAGCGGCCATTGCGGCGGCCATCGCGGAGGTCGCCGCCAATGGCCCGATCCTTGGCCTGGTCAACAATGCCGGCGCCCATGAAGGGCGGCGCAGCGCGGAGCTGTCGCTGGCGGAATTCGAGAGCACCATGCGCCTCAACGCCTCCGCGGTGATGGTGTCGTGCCGCGAGGTCTATCCGCATCTCAAAGCCAATGGCGACGGGCTGATCGTCAATATCGGCTCGTTCTTCGACAAGCTCGCTGTCGTCGACAATCTCGCTTACTGCGCCTCGAAGGCGGCGGTGGGCGCCATCACGCGCTGCCTCGCCGCCGAATGGGCGCGGGACGGCATCCGCGTGCTCGATGTCGCGCCCGGCTATATCGAGACCGATCTCAACCGCGACTTCCTCGCCAGCGAGAAAGTGCAGTCCTGGCTGAAGCGCCGCGTGCCTGCCGGCCGGGCGGGTTCGGCGCAGGAAGTGGCGCGGCTGGTCGGCGCGCTCTATGCGGAAAACATCGCCTTCCTCACCGGTGAGACGATCTATATCGACGGCGGACAAGGGATAAATCACTAAATGCTGGTCTTCGAACAACTTGAACGCAACCGCCAGTGGGACGAGAGCGAAAGCCTCATCATCTCCCAGGTGGACCGGCTCTGCGCTGACGTGATCGCGCCCAATGCGGCGAAATTCGACGAGAGCGGCGAATTTCCCTGGGCCAATGTGAAAGCGATCAACGAGCTCGGCCTCAACACCATCTTCATTCCGGAGCAGTTCGGCGGCACCGGCATGTCGTTCCGCCTGTATCTCGCGGTGGTGAAGCGGATCACCGAGGCTTGCGCCTCCACCGGCATCATCTATGCCACCAACTTTCATGCCATGAAGCCGCTGATCGAATTCGGCACCGACGAGCAGCGCGCGCGCCTGTTGCCCTGCATTGCGGACGGCGGTCTCGCGTCGCTGGCGATCACGGAAGAAGCTGCGGGCTCCGACGCCACCGGCATGAAGACACGCTTCACCGAGGATGGCGACGACATCGTCATCGACGGCTCGAAAATCTTCATCACCTCGGGCGATGTCGCCGACCGCATCCTGCTGTTCGGAAAATTCGCAGGCATCGAGGACGCCAAGAAGTCGATCTCGGTGCTGATCCTGGAAAAGGGCGCACCGGGCTTCGAGGTGGTGCGCCTGGAAGACAAGATGGGCCATCGCGCCTCGTCCACCGCGGCGCTGCGTTTTAACGGCGTGCGCGTGCCAAAAGCCAATCTGATCGGCAAGCCCGGCGATGGCCTGCGCATCCTGCTGGCGTCGCTGAACCGTTCGCGCCCGAGCATCGGCGCGCATTCGCTCGGCATTGCCATGGCCGCGTTCAAGGACATGGTCGGATATATGAACGAGCGCAAGCAGTCGGGCCGCCGCATCGTCGATTTCCAGGGCAACCAGTTCATGCTGGCCGATCTCGCCACCGATCTCGCGATGGCCGATTGCTGGCTCGAACATCTCGCGCATCTCATCGACAGCGGCGCCATGGATTTTAGCGTCGAGGCCTCCATGGCCAAGATGCGCGGATCCGATCTCGCGATGCGCGCCGCCACCGACGCCGTGCAGATGCATGGCGGCTACGGCTATTGCCGCGACTTCCGCGTCGAGCGGCTGATGCGCGACGCCAAAATCACTCAGATCTGGGAAGGCACCAACCAGGTGCACCGCCAGCTCATCGGCAGGAGCTTTGCAACCAAATGAGCAAGACCATCAAGACAGTCGGCGTCTGCGGCGCCGCCGGCACCATGGGGGCGGGCATTGCGCTGGTCGCCGCCCGCGCCGGCTATCGCACCATCTCCTTCGACATGAAGGGCGATGCGCTGGAAAAGGCCGGCAAGCAGTCGGCGGCGTTCCTCGACAAGTCGGTGGCGCGCGGCAAGCTGGAGCAGGCCAAGCGCGATGAGATCATCGACAATATGTCGCACACCACCGATATCGGTGAGCTCGGCGCCTGCGACATGGTGATCGAGGCGATCTTCGAAGACCTCAGCGTCAAGCGCGACCTGATGAAGCGCCTCGACGAGGCGTGCTCC